>JACMMA010000705.1 GCA_014379275.1 Armatimonadota bacterium
AATTCTGGGGGAGCCGGAGGGAGAACGGGGGCGTCACGTTTGGTCGGCAAACGAGCCTCCCTGGCATCCCCTCCGGCTCCCCCAGAATTGGGGGTTGGGGGGCGAAAAACAACCGTGCCTCATATATCGATCTGACAAACGGCGCGGCTATGAAAAGCACGCCGACATAAAAACATAGCGGAGAAGTGAAACTTTGGCGAAAAAAAATATACCTTCCAGTGAGAAGGCGAAAATAGTGATGGAGACGGTGGAAGAGCGTCTCGCCCTCGAACCGGTCCTGATGGACCTGACGGATAAAGTGTTGTTGTTCGACTACGTGCTGGTTTGCGCGGGCAACTCGGATACGCATGTCCGAGCGATCACGAACGCGGTGTTGGAGCGGATTGATGACGAAAACATCGCGCCGCCGCGCGTCGCCGGTCAGGGGATCGGCGAATGGGTGCTGATGGATTTCGGGGACGTCATTGTGCATGTCCTGAGCGAGGAGGCGCGGTCGCGGTACAAACTGGAAACGTTCTGGTCCACGGAGCAGCCGAAAGGCGCGCTACCGCCGATGCCTTCGGACGACGGCGTGTATGCCGGGGCGACAATCACCGATGCGGGCTTCGATGATTCCGACGAGGATATGGACGCCGACGAAGACGGCGAAGAGTTGACCGACGAGGAGGTAGACGCACTCGATATCGATGACGAAGACCCGGACGATGTTTCGTTCTTCGACACGGCTGATAAGGCAGTGGAACCCATAGACGAGCCGGACGATCTTCCGGATGAGACGGAAACCGACGAAACGAAACCCGACGCGAAAGGCGACAAATAGGAACCTATGGCGGACGCTCCCGGCACCACTCTCACTTGTGCACAGTGCGGCGCAAACTCACCCGCGAACCAGCGGTTCTGCGGCAGTTGCGGGGCGAAACTTGCCTCCGGTGAGACGCCGGGCAGCCCCCCCGCCCCCAATCCTGGGGGAGCAGCGGGAACGGAGTCAGTCGGAACGGGACGTTCCGCGATCCCGCGAGACGGAACGGCAGCACTGTCGCGTTTCGCGGGCGTGCGAAACGCGCCTGCCACGTCCCCGGTGTCCCCTTCGACACCGGACCGCGAACCACTTACCCCTCCGTCTCGCGGGAACTCCGTTCCCGCAGCTCCCCCAGGATTGGGGGCGGGGGGGCTGAAGCCGGGACTCACGAAGGCGGTGGGTCTTCCCGATACCCTAACCCGATCCGCAGATCCTGCCCGAGAACGGGACCGGCTTCTCACCCTCGCCAATGTGCAACGGGTACGGGGGCAGCTCGCCGAGGCGCGCAACACCGTCGACAGCGTGCTCGGTCTTTCCGAGAGCCTGTCTGAACGAGAGTTGGCACCGATACACGAACTGCGCGGCGATCTTCTGCAGGCCGAGGGGAAATGGGAGGAAGCGCAGGCGGCGTTCGAGAGGGCGCATACGCTGGACACCGAGCGAGTCGGTGCGGAGAAAAAGTTCGCCGAAGCGACGCTCCGGATCGGCGAGGCGAAAGCAATCGCTTCGGGATCGATGCTCGGATTGACGGGCGACGGGTTCGCGGTTCCGAGGCGGCAAACGGGCACCAAGCCCGGCATCGCGGTGGTCGCGTCGCTTTTCGTGCCCGGTTTCGGTCAGTTGGTCAATGGCGAGTTGGTGAAAGCCGGGGTCTGCCTCGGTGTTTTCCTGCTCACACTGGTCGCCCTGCGCCTTTCGCCGGATAGCGTGGTGCTGTTCGCGAAGATAAACGCGCTCGTTTCGCCGAACGGTCCCGCAGCGTCCCGTGCACTCGACCCACTTTCCCCGCTAATGATCGCACTTCTGATCCTGCTCGCAGCTAACTGGGTATACTCGTTGTTCGATGCCGCAGCCGGTGCCTCGAAAACGGTGGAAAATGCGAAAACGAATGCGCCACCCGCCGGAGACCGCTCCGGATGGGAAGTGTAACCTGCGCTGCTTCCGTGTACCGGATCAGGGAAGGGTGTGAGCGGGATTTGTGACGAGCCATTTTCGCAGGATGCCGTCGAGTGACAGTTGCTTGATCGGCTTCGTCAGATAGTCCGTAATACCGAGGAAGTTTTGGTCATCGCCCGGCGAAACGGCTGAGGTGAGCGCAATGATGGGCAACGGGCGCGGTGTCTTACCCGCAAGGAACGCCTCGCGGCTCTCGTGCTCGCGCACCAATTTGCTGGTTGCATAGCCGTCCTTTTCGGGCGTCTGGCAGTCCAGTAGTAGCAGATCGAAGGCGTGTTCTGCTAACAGCGACACTAGGTCTACGCCATCGGTCACGATCTGGACCAAACAACCACGCTTTTCCAACATTCGCTTTATCACTATCTGATTGGTCGAATTGTGTTCTGCCACCAACACCCGGGCACCGGCGAACTCACCATTCCGAGTGCTGATAGGGGTGTAGATCCGCTGTGCGTTCTGTAGCGGTAAAACGAACCAGAACATACTTCCTTTACTCGGACTGCTCTCAACCCCCATTTCACCGCCCATGAGATCCACCAGATGCCGGGAGATGGCGAGTCCGAGACCGCTACCACCGTAACGGCGCGACATGGAAGCATCCGCCTGTGTAAAACTCTGGAAAAGCCGTTTCTGATCGGTGTAATCGATCCCGATGCCGGTATCCGATACTTCGACGCGAACGCGGGACCGATTGTCCGCTACAGGTTCGTGCCGGACACGAACTACGATCTCCCCTTGCTCGGTGAACTTGACGGCGTTCGAGACTAAATTGGTGACTACCTGTCGAACGCGGACCGCATCGCCTTTCATGATAGGAAGGCCTTCTCCGATCAGGCAACGCAGATGTACCCCGTTCTGTTTGGCCTTGTTGCGAAACAGATGAACCGCTTCTTCCGTTATCTTGCGCAGGTTGAAGGAAACGTTTTCGAACTCCATCTTACCCGCCTCTATTTTTGACAGATCCAGTATGGCGTTCAGCAAGGTCAGCAACGTCTGCCCGGACGAATGAACCGTTTCCGCGTATTCGCGCTGTTCTTTCGACAGATCGGTTTGCAGAAGCAACTCGTTCATGCCCAGTACGCCGTTCATCGGCGTGCGGAGTTCATGGCTCATGTTCGCCAGAAATACCGATTTTGCACGGGTCGCCGCTTCCGCCGCATCGCGCGCCAGAGTCAACTCCACCTCGGTCTCCTTGTGCTCGGTAATATCCTGGACGGTCCCTACCAGCCGGGTTAGTTTCCCCGAACTATCCCAGGATCCGCGACCGGTGCCGTGCATCCAGCGGACTTCGCCCCCTTCAAGCGCGATACGAAAATCAACTTCGTACGGCTCTCCATCCTGCGTTGCCTTTGCCATGATCGCATCGTGCGTCGCGACATCATCGGGATGAAAGCGCTGCATCAGTCCGGCATAATCCGGCTCGCCGATTACAGGGTCGAAGTGGAGGATGCGGAACATTTCCGGCGAGAAGGTGATGCCCCCGGTGCCGATATCCATCGCCCAGGAACCGATTTTCGCGAAATGTTGCGCTTCGGTGAGCCGCCGTTCGCTTTCCTTCAAGGCGAGTAGTGCTTCCTCACGCTCCGCCTCCCACGTTTTCCGAGCCGTGATATCGCTGTTCGTGCCGATCATGCGAACCGGCATGCCCAGCGTATCGCGCTCAACTACCTTCGCACGGGAGAGGATCCAGTTGCATTGCCCGTTTCTTTCACGGAGGCGATATTCCGCGCGGAACGTGCCCTCAGGATCGTCAAGAGCCGTTTGAAGATTCGACACCATCGCGTCAAGATCATCGGGATGGCAGAGCGGTCTCCAGCAACTTACATTGCCCGTGAAACTGTCGGCAGTAGCACCCAACATGGTGAGCCAACTCTCGTTCACATCCAGCCGCCCGGTCGGAATATGCCAGTCCCAGAGTCCATCGCCGGTCGAGTCCAGCGCGAGTTGCAAACGTTGCTCGGAAATTTGTTGCGCTTCCTGGGCGACGCGTTGCTCGGTGACATCCTGCGTGGTCCCCGACAGACGAATGACATTCCCCTGCCCGTCCCGGCTTGCCTTCCCGATCGCGTGTGTCCAGCGGGTAGAACCGTCCTCCATCAGCAGACGCAGGTCGAGCGCGTAATCGGTTCCGTTCTGAATCGCTTGGCGCACCGCATCGTCCAGGAGTATCCGATCCTCGGGGTGGTAACGATCCAACTGTTCGGCGTAATCCGGTTCGCCGTTTGCCGGGTCTAATGCGAGGATACGGAACGTTTCCTGGGACCAGGTAATCTTGCCGGTGGCGATGTCGAACTCCCAGGAGCCGATATGCGCCACCTCTTGCGCCTCATTCAAACGCCGCTCTTCCTCGCGCCTGTGGGCGGTGAGTCGGTTCATCTCGGCTTTCACCGCCTTCGGGAGGGTCAGGTCCCGGCCCGAGACGACAAGGCGATGTATCTGTCCATCGTCCTCGAAAACCGGGAGGAAGGTAAGTTCCAGCAGAAAACCCGGGCCATTCGCCCGGACGAAACCGACCTCACAACCGGAAACATCGCC
>JACMMA010000706.1 GCA_014379275.1 Armatimonadota bacterium
ATTGGTCGATTCCCGAGAGTAAGTCGTTGTACATATAGAACAACGCGAACACATTCGGATCATAATTGGTCGCGTACCTGTCACCCGATGGAACTTCCCTGTTAGGGTCAAAAAACACCCGATTGCTTTTGAAATAAGGACTGATAAGTCCAGGAATTATCCGCCCATCTGTCAACTTTCGGTCAGGTCCCCAACTCTGAATCACCACATATGGCGGTGCCTTCGGTTTGTTCGAGAGTAATCGTAAGTCTACGTATTGCCCTGGAGGCGGGAAGCACTGGTCATAGTCCTGGATATACTGCAGGAACCCGAGGGCGATCTGCTTCTGGTTTGAAGCACACGAAAACTGACGGTGACGACCACCCCGCCGCTTGGCAAATACCGGGAAGAGAATCGCCCCTAAAACAAAAACGATGAGTACGACCACGGTCAACTCGGTAAGTGTGAAACCGCGCTTGGAATGATGATGAGATAATGGCATCGTATTTCGTTTCCTTTCTTACAAGGAGAGACGAAAATGGGTGCCGGTTCGTTACGGTCGGGCAACGAAAAGCGGGCAAGGCACTGCGCCTTGCCCGCTCTACCTCGGTGCGGCTAATCGTCGTCATAGTCGACGGGCGGCTTGTACCGCGCTGTGGGGAATGGGGTCCCCGGTTTCTGCGCATGCCAGACGGCGCGGGTGAGAACGCTCATGTCGGCGCGGTCGACATCCGACAGGTCCAGTTTTGCCGAGGCTATCGCATGGTGCCGCGCTTCGCCGGTCAAAGCCGACGCGGGCGGGTTCATTTCGTCCAGTGCAATATTGGTCGGACGTGCGGTATACGGTGTCAGGTCGGCGGTTGGGGTGAAACAAGCCCGCATCGGGGTCGCCGTCCGGTCGAAGCGGTTCATGGGTTCTAGCCCTAATACCAGCCCCATCGTGCGCAGAAAGGACGTATGGTTGTACACATCGCTGACGACCGCGCGGCGTTTGGTATACGGAGAGATACAGAAGGCGACGGTGCGGTGCCCGTCGACGTGATCCGCTCCCATCTGCGAATCATCCTCGATCACCAGAATCAACGTGTCCTTCCAGAACGCGGAATGCGAGAGCCGATCTACGATGCGCCCGAGTGCCAGATCGCCGTCCGCTGTCATCGCCCGCGGCGTCGGCGAACCGGGACGGGTACCCGCCGTGTGATCGCTCGGCAGGAGCAGGATGGATAGATTCGGCATCTGCCCGGTTTTTTCCCACTGATCGAGATCACCCAGGAACTGGTCTGCCCGCCACTGGTCCGAAACCGTGTTCGGGAACCCGATATAGTTTGGGTGCAAATACGGCTTGAGGGCGGCGTTATCGGTGTCTGAGGTGACCGTGAACTGGTTCGTTTTATTCTTGTAATCGTTCCAAAGCTCCGTCCATGTCCCGCCACTTTTCCCGGTTTCGTTGTTGACGATTTTCGGCTTGTTCACAAACTCGCCGTAAACACGCACGCTTTTCTTCGCCCGCACCGCCGCGGTCCACAGAAAACCGCGCGGGGAGTAGGCGAGGGGATCCCCGCCGTCGTAGGGGTAGGAGCGGGCGTGTGCCGAATAGTTGTGTTCCAGGTAGCCGTTCGCGATGCCGGACACCGTCCATTGATGCCCGTCCGCCGAGTTCGTGCCGCTGGTATAGGTGTTGTCGAGCAGGACGAACTCGCGGGCGAGTGCGTGCGCGTTCGGCGTCACATTCGCCCCGAACAGGCACAGCGACGGATCGCCGTTCCCTTCCTTCATGTCGCCGAGGTCGTCATCGTAGGTATGATTTTCCTTGATGATATAGACGACATGCTTGAAAACCGACGGCTCCCCGACGCGCTCCGGAACCGGAACCGGTCGGGAGTCCTGGCGCGGCTTTTCCGTCTTCGCCGCCATCCCCCACAGGTTGCTTTTGGCGACAGTTCTCGTCAGAGCGGGTAGATCGTTCCACGCCGCCCGCGAAACGAATTGAACGACTCCCAATGTGCCATGGACCCCGTACGCCGGGGTTGTTTTCTCGTCTACGGGAGCGTCCTTGCCGGGTCCTCGTGGGGAACGTCCGCCGAAGCCCTTGCTACTCGCGACGACGAGATTCCCACCCGCCTGTTGGATCGCAATCGGGTACCAGGCGGTGGGAATGTATCCTTGAATCTTGCCGCTATCTGCTTCCATTACCGCAACCGCGTTTACGCCGCCGCAGGCGACGAACAATGTTTTTCCGTCGTCACTGACCGCGACGCTGTTAGGAATATGACCGAAGCCGGGATCATCTTCATGCCGCAGACGATACGTCTTCGTGATGCGGGGCGCGGCGACGGAAACGGCATACAGGGTGTCATCATCTTCCGAGGTCACGTAAATGGTTTTCCCATCGGCAGCGAATGCCATTCCGCCGGGCTGACGACCTACCGTGAGTATTCGTGCCGCGAGCGTCGCCGTGTCGACGAGTGTCACCGCGCCGCCGAGGGCGGCATCGGTCTCTTTATCTACGCGAACGGCGGAGCCAGCGGACGGGGCGGATGATTCGCTTTCTTCCGCCGCCTTGCCGCCCCGGCACGCCACGCTCAGGATTTTGCCGTCGGGCGATAAGGCGACGTGGTACGGCGAAACGGCAACCCCGACCGAGCGCACGACTTTGTTTTGCGCGAGGTCGATCACGGCGACCGCGTTACGGATACCGAGCGCGGCAAACAAACGCGTCCCGTCCGGCGACACGGCAAGCCCGTTGACCTGCGGATCGCCTTTCGCCCGTCCGCGTCCGGCAAGCCCCGCCGCGACATCCGGTTCTCCGTCCGGCTTGACGATGTCCACAACGATCTCGTCCGTCTTCGCCCACTCCGAACCGGTCGAAGTTTCTGCGATGCGAGCAACCTTACCCCCGGCTAAAGAAGCGTACACGGTCTTGCCGTCCGGCGACCATGCGATGCCAAGTGGCGCGGCGGCTCCAATGACGACTTCCGAAACTGGCTTGCCGTCCGTGGCTCCGTAAAGCAGGACCCGATTCTGTGCCATCACCGCGACGGTCTGCTTGTCGGGGGACAGGGCGAGGTCTTTAGGACGCGCCCGCTCGACGCGCGCCACTTCCCCGACCGGCATCACAAACTGATTGGAGGAGACGCGGGTACCACCGTCACCCCCGGCCTGTTGTGCCCCGACCGGCAGTTTTGAAACATCCTGAGCCACCAGGGCGCCGGACGGACGGGCTAGATAATAGGCGAACGCCGCCGCCGCTACGGATGTAGCGGCGGCGGTCGGCACGAGAATGTGTTTCTTCATAATTTAGTTCGGGTAGTTGTTTTTCGTCGCGTTGTTACAATCGCCCGCATCAGCGGTAAAACCGGTGAATTTGTTGGTAACCCCGGATAACACGAGTTCCTTCCACATTTTAGAGCCGGGTACCGACTTCACGTGACCGTCATAATAGGCGACATTGACGAAGCCGCTGTGCCGATCCCCACGCCGCGAATCGCCCTTCGGCAGGTTAAAACCGATACCCACATCATTACCAGAACCCGGTGCCCCACAACCGAAGAAACGGCTCGGATTATCCGCACCGTCGACGGAAAGGCTGACGCTCCAACTGTCCATGACTAGAAACGTCTCGGAGGGGAACGGCATGTTGTCGGACCGGTCGAGATAGTAGGGGGCTCGTCGCTTCGCCAACCCTTCGTAGTTGATCCCATAGTGTCCCCAGATTTCTCTCAACGGCTGACCGCCGCTGAGTCTTTGGTATCGGAAAGCACTGCGGAAGTCGTCCAGGCCACTGGGGCAAAGAAATACCTGCGCGTTTTTGGTGTAGGGGAACCATAGTGTCTGCCAGTAATAGGCTTCGGCAAAACCACGTTGCGGGACCGGCTCTTGAAACACGTTGACGTCGATTACCGATTGGTTACTGGCATCGCGCAGAATCAGACCGTCGTAATCGCTGGCGTACTGGAGGGCAGCCATGCTGATCTGTCTCAGATTAGACACGCAGGAGGCTTGACGCGCTTTGGCACGCGCCTGTGCAAAAACGGGAAACAATATCGCGGCAAGAATAGCGATAATAGCGATAACAACTAATAATTCGATCAGGGTGAAAGCGGAAAGCTTTCGGGCGGATTTTGTTCCCGACACCGGGCGGCGCCGGTCGAGTTGCACGGACATGTTTGAATTCCCTCCGTCATCCCCTGTTATGTATAGGGGAATCACGAAAAGAGTATACCCATTCGGAATTATGAGGAGATTAAGCGAAGATTAAATCTTGCCATAGAATGTTAAATTATCGCGGGGGGAAATGAGGGCATCCCTGAGACGCAAAAAGCGAGCAAGGATATAAACCTTGCTCGCTTTTCAAATCGTGTGACACACGGGGCGTATCTCTTAGGGCTGCTGCCTTCCGACCCTGACCCGGTTCGTGACCACCCCGCTGCCGCACGTATTATACCTAACCCCGCGGGCGAATGCTACTTGGCGACCAGCACTTTCTCGCCCTCGCCGACCAGATCTTCCTTGCTCAGCGTGATGACACGCCGAATCATACGGAGGTTTTTCTTATCCGGGTCCGTGAAGAGGTAGTTCTTGTCCGTCAGTCCTTCGCCGCTCCCGCCGAACCGGTCCTGGATGTTGTCCGGGAAGATACGCGGGTTGAGCGACAGGATCAGTTCGTACTTGTCCTTGGTGAACGAGTACATGGTCGGGTCCTTGCTCATGTCGAACTGGCGGGAATATTCGCCCGGTTTCTCGGTAGTCGCTTGCGACACCCGGTAGTTCTTTTTGTCCAACTCGGCAAGTTTCGTGGCATCGCTACGAAGTTGTGCGAACTTCGTGGCGGTTTCCGCATCGGAGTAGAACGGTGTCGGCGCATTATAGGCCGGAGGGTACGCTACAGTGACGGCTTGCTTCTTGCCGAGCGACGATAACTGCGCTAATCCTTTCGACAGCGGCACCGTTCCCAGACCGTATTGCTTGACCTGATCGTCCGTGAACTGATACACGTTGGTGTTTTGTCCGGGACGGTCCGACGTGTTCGCCGACTTGCCCGCCGCGATGAACAGACCGCCTTTTTCCGCCAGTTTCCCGTCACGGGTCGAGATCTGATCCTGCATGATGGTGATGCTCTGGTCGATGTCGAACGAGAACGTGTCCGACGTTTGCATCTTGTATCCCGCGTCTTGCAAACGCACGTCTACCCGCGCCCCGTCGGTCGGACCGGCGAGCAAAACGCCCTTGCCGGGATTTTCAAGCGTCCCCATGTCGAACGACTTCCCTGCCGTCCCCCAGCAACGCCAGGTGCCTTCGATCTTCAGTACCTTGGATTTCAGCCGTGTCACCTTTGCCGTGAACTGAACATCGATCGGCGGTTGCGTATCGTCCGCGCGGACCTGCTTGCGGATTTGCAGGTGACGCCAGTTCTCCTGCGAGGAGCGCAACCCGGATTCGTTCCTACCCTTCTCTTCGGGAGAAACACCCTTCGCACTGATCCGTTTCTTGTGTTCGTCTATCACCGATGCCCACTGTGCGATGGACTCGTCGATCCGTCCCGCGCGCTCCAAAGCGTGCGCACGGAGATGTCCGACCTGCGTCACGTCGTATTTTTCGTCGGCACTTTCGCCCTGCGCGAGTGCCTCCGACGACATCTCGTAATCCTTGAGCTTGTCGAAGGCGTTCCAACCCTTCTCCTTGTACATGTCGTACACGCCCGGATTGTTGGCAATGCCTTCGTTCAAGAGTGCGACACCGGGTCCAAGGTATCTACGGTCGGAGCGCTGGTCGGTGTCGGTGAAGTTATACATCAGGTGCCAGGCACCTGTCGCGTATACGTCCATCCAGTTCGGGTCGAGCCAGGTGATCATGCGGATCATTGGCAGAACCGCGTCGTAGTTGCCGGAGTGAAAAAACGTGTCCGTACGCACCCAGAGAAGCCCCGCGATAACCTGTCGGAAGCCGGTCAACGCGCCCAGCGTGTACTCAAAGGGGAGCCGAGCCGTCCCGCCCACGCCTTTCAATGCCACATTCGTCGCGGATTTCGGCTCCAACGCCGGCTGATTGCGAAGGGGATCAATCCGGTTTTGCAGAACGGCGACTGCCAGAACTAACGCAGCAGCCGTAGCAAGCAGTTGATTTTTTTGCCCTGTGGAAAATGCCATTTCGATGCGACCTCTTTCTAAATATGGTTCCCGCTACACTTCTTTGCGGTCGAACGCCAGTACTGCAATGATTAACAGCACCGCCGAGTAAACGATCGCGTAAATCACGTTCTGCGTCAGGAACAACGCCTCGCTCGTCACCTGCACCGAAGGGTTCAGCAGCGGGTTGGTGTAAGTAAAGTTGCCGAAGTTCGGGACAATGTAGTGGATCGCGGTGAAGAACGCCTTGCCGATCACGTTCGTCTGGCTCTTCGCCAGGTCGTAGGTGACAGCCGACATGGAACCGATGATAAACAGCGA
>JACMMA010000111.1 GCA_014379275.1 Armatimonadota bacterium
CGCCGTTCAAAAGAGACCAATCAAATTTACGCAAGTGTCTTCGTATATTGCAACTCTTCGGGTTGCTTCTCGAATCCGAACCGGAAGTTGATGCCGAGCATGCCGACGTTTCCGACTTCGTTCGAGGTCCAGACTGCGTCCGCGCCGCGCTTTCTGGCGTAGGTCAGGGCGTGGATTTTGAGCGCGGTGGCAATGCCGCGTTTGCGGTGCGATTCGCGGACGCCAGTCATCCCGGTGTGCAGGTCGTTGTTGCCGCCGCTTCCCCATAGCATGCTAACGCCGACGTATTCGCCGCTCGCTTCCTCTACCGCGAAAAAGTTCGCGTCGGGCAGGAAGCGGGGGCTGTCGAAACGCTTCATGAACTCTTCTATCGGAATACGGGTCGGCTCCTCGGTGTGCGGGATGTCGTGGAGCATCTGCCAGTGCAACGCCTCGAACTTATCGTACACGTCGGGGTCGGTTTCCTGGAGCAGGGCGAACGTTCGGATCACGATCCCCTGTGCGTTGACCTTCTCCAACTCGGACGTATACAATGCCGGGTCGAACTTCGCCGGGTCGCATTTGCTGGTCGTCTCGCGTTGCGCCACCGTGAAGCCACGGTCGGCGAGGAAACGCACCGCACGTTCCCGGTCGGCGAGCGTGCCCGAGGTGAGCGTCTTCGGCGCGAACGGGCGGAGTGCGGCGAGCAGGTGTTCATACATCGCCTTGCCGAAACCGCGCCCCTGAAACTCGGGAAGCACGACGACCTCGACCTGGAACTTATACGGGTCGTAGAATGACATGTGTTGACTGTATTCTCCTACCGCGACCGCTTTGCCGTCCACTTCCAATAAGAACCGGTCGTGCCGCATCTTCTCGTTACGCTTTTCGTCGCCGTGGCGCAGCTCGCTTGCCGTGGTCGGGAACTCGTGCCAGACACCATTTAGCACCCCGGCGACCGCATCGTAGTCGCGAGGGGTCGCCTGACGGATCGCGAACGGCTCGTCACGCACCACGCGGCGGTACTCGATCCACGCCGGTTCTTTCACGAAACCCAGTTTCTCGTTGATCGAAAGCATCGCCAGATTCGACTGTGCGTTCCAGGTACGCACGACGGGAACACCGGCGTCTTTCGCGTACCGGACGGCGCGGAGTTTCATCGCCAGCGCGATTCCCCGGCGGCGGTATTCCGACAGCACGCCGGTCGCGCCGGTGTATAGCGTTTTGTCGGCGAGGCTCGCCCAGAGTTGCGATATGCCGACATATTTATTGTCCGCGGTGGTGTCGAGGGCGACGAAGTAGCCGTCGGGGATCAAACCGGGGTTCTCGAACGTGTTCTTCTTCCAGTCGTGGAATGTCGGAACGGTGGAGGCTTCGCTACTCGGCATGTCCAGCGAGATTTGTGCTTCCAAATCGTACAACTTGCGGTCCCGGCACGGATCGGATTCTAGTTCGCGCAGAGTCTGAATGACGACCCCTTGCGCCGCGATGTGATCGGCGATCCCGGCGTAGGGGGCGAAGTCGAAACCGGCGGGGTCCAGACACGATTCCCACTCGCGCATCACTTCCTCGTAGCCGTTTTTTGCGAGGAATCCGAGGACGGGTATCTTGCCCTCCTGCCCGTACGCTTTGAGGAAAATGGGGTCGTATTTCTCTAGCTCGATCAAAAGGAAATTATATAAGCGGGTGCCGACTCCTTGATGCTGAAAAGCGGGGTGTACTCCGATACTAACGCCGAATTTTTGCGGATGAAACTGCCAGGGTCCCTGACTGTACTCTCCGTAGGCGATGACAATACCCGATTCATTCCCGGCGACATAACGGGAATGAATAAACTTCTGATTGCGTTTCTCGTCATGGTCGCGCCTTTCCTCCACGGTCTCGGCGTGTTGCGGAAAGTTCAGGTTATAAATTTCGGTAACGCGTTCATAATCGCCCGGCACGAACGGGCGTATCGCGATGGAGATAGGAGTAGGCATCATAAATTTCCTTCCGCGAAAAATATTTCACTACGATGGTATCGCTCCACACCCTTGCTTTGCTAAACGTGCCGATTGAAAGAGACTCATGGGGTGAGCCGCGTCAGCGTAACCCCCCACTTCTGAGAAGTGCATCTGCCCATTCGTTGTCGCCGCGAGGCAGCGGCGGGACAGGGGCGGTTCGATAGTCGATACGCCGGTCGAAGACTCCCCGGTCGTAGACTTCAGTGACCACCGCTTGCATATCCAAAACCAAATCAGGAAACCCCTCCGTGAGCGGGACCGAAATCTTCGGAAGACGCTCCCGGACCGACACCGGCCAAACGTCGAATTTTTTCCCGTTGCCCGCCCGATGCAGACAAATGGCGTAGTGCCAGGAGGTACCCAACCGCCCGGCGACGGGTTCATAAGGTGCGGCTATCGTGTGTGCCCCTTCGCGCAATAGGTCTATTTCGATCCGATGCGTGGCACTTTTTAAAACCGTATCCTGCTTCCTGACATAAACGTCGCGACCGTTCGACTCCCGGCTCTTATTCTTAGGACTCAACACCTCGATTACGGCAATGAGAGTTTGCTCCGTGTCGGTCGTCCTGATTTCGAGGTACGGCTCGTATACTTCCTAA
>JACMMA010000707.1 GCA_014379275.1 Armatimonadota bacterium
GTCTCGGTTTTCAGCGCGTTTTCCAGGTGGCGCTGCATATCCTCCACGGTCACGGTCGCGCCATCGGCGAGTTCGACCTTGACGCGGGCGCGGCTACGCTGACTGTGCGGGATGGCGTAAACGCCGCGGGTGTCGCGGGCATGTTCGGCGAGTTCGGCGGAGCAGGGGCACGCAGACGAGTACACGAAGTCGAACTCGACGTAGCGGCGCACCGCCCCCGACGCCGAAATCGTGGCTTCGTAGGCGACTTTATAGAACTGATACCCCTCCAGATTACTACGCAGACTTTTCTTGACCATCGGATAGGAAAAACCGACCTTGACCCGCGCGTGGAGCGAGCCGACCTTTTCACGGTAGCCATGCAGAATATCCGCAAGCGTGTCTGGAGTGAACGCGCGGTCTTTGTACTCGTAGAAGGTGCGGACAATGCGGCTCATATTGATGCCCTTCAGGTCCGCTTCGAGCGACACGGTGCCGGTGACGTTCGCCTCCAGAGTCATCTTGTCGCCCGTCTCGGTGACGAAGGCGAGCGGCAGTTTGAACCCGGAAACGCCGACTTGCTGAATCGGAACGTTCGCGCCGCGGATGGCGTCCACGGCTTCATTCATATCGGGGAGCGATTCGCGATCTTCGGGCGTGACGACGAAGTTAACGTCGTAGTCTTTGTTGGAGGGAGTCTCGCCACGGCTTTCTTCTTGGAGCCGGTGCAGGTACATTTTTTTTGCTGTATTCATCGTTTTTAACCTCGCGCATTCGCGGGGAGAGCGGTTGGGACGATAACCGTGGGCGCGGGTGCTACATCGCGCTTAATGATGCTATATTCCGATTAACAAACGCCGTTCGTGCTTGGGTTGTTTCTAAACGGGACCCTTGTCGCCGTAGTATTCAAAAAAGTTGCGATCTGTTTCTTTCACGACCACGCGGTACAGCCGCGCCGGAGCCGGGATGTTCGGCGCGAGGTGGTCCCAGATGACTTTGGTCAGGTTTTCCGAAGTGGGGTTGACATCGGCAAACTCCGGCGTGTCATCGTTCAGATGCTTGTGATCGAACCGCGCCATGATCTCCTGATCCATCACGGCATCCAGATCGGCGAGGTTTACGATCATTCCTGTCCGGGGATCGGGTTCACCCGCGACCGTGACTTCGACGCCATAATTGTGCCCGTGTCCGCGCACATTGTTGCACTTGCCGAACACCGCGATGTTCTCCTCGGGCGTGAGGCCGGGTGCATCTAAGCGATGCGCGGCGGCGAAATCGAGGCTTCTGGTCAGTAATACCAAGGGCTTTTCCTTTTCTAATTGGAGCGTCGTCCAGAGCGACGGCGACTCCCAAACGGTGACGCGAACCAACTCCGCCGCCGGGTCATGAAAGTTGGCGGAAAACTGGTCGGCGACGTAGCGGGCGATATTCTCCAGAGTCGGCGGGGTGTCTGCGAAATGCGACACTTCGTAGGTCAGGTGTTTATCGGAGAGCGGTCCGGTGACATGGCTTTTCAACACCTTGTCCACGTCCACGATGTTGACCACCATCCCGGTGCGCTCGTCGAGTTCGCCCGCGACCACCGCTTCAACCACATAGTTATGTCCGTGCCCCCACGGAGACGCCCATTTGCCGAACAGAGCGCGGTTCTCTTCCTCGGTTTTATGTCGGAGCCAGTACGCGTGTCCCGCCGAGAACGAGACGCGCCGCCGTAAATATAAGGTTGCCATAGCGTTAAAAATGCGCCGACAGCCGACAACTTTTCGTTTGCGGCATTCGGCGCTTTCGCGTGAGATTCGATTCCTAGTACTATAATGCCCATTTCGTCCAGTAAGTTCCTGAATGTGTAAAGGGCAAAGCATACAGGCTGGGGTGAGCGCCGGGCTTGAAAAATATCATGAAAACGGGTAAGAATAGTGGCCTATCATGTCCTTCATACCAACGTCCCGCAAAGCCGCCCGGTTCGGCGAATCGGTCATCCGTGAGATGACCCGATTGCTCCTGAAGTGGGAGACGGACTCGGGCAGGGCGGGCGTCAACCTGGCGCAAGGCTTTCCCGATTTCGCCGCGCCGGAGATACTTAAAGAGGCGGCATGCCGGGCGATTCAGAGCGACATCAACCAGTATGCCGTGACGTGGGGTGCTCCCGCCCTGCGAGGGGCCATCGCTGATAAAACAGCGCGGTTTTACTGCGTTCGGCCCGACCCGGAACGTGAGATCACTGTCACTTGCGGCGCGACCGAGGCGATGATCGCAGCCCTCCTTGCCGTGACCGATCCCGGCGACGAGGTGATCGTTTTCGAGCCGTTCTACGAAAACTACGGACCGGACGCGATCCTATCCGGCGCAACGCCGGTTTTCGTCCGCTTGAACGCACCCGACTGGTCGTTCGACCCGGAGGAGTTGGTAAAGGTGTTCAACGACCGGACGCGGGCTATTATAATCAACACGCCACACAACCCGTCCGGCAAAGTGTTCTCGCGGGACGAACTGACCGTTATCGCCGAACTTTGCCAGCGGTGGAACGTTTGCGCGATCACGGACGAGATTTACGAACACCTGGTCTATGACGGCGCGGCGCACGCGCGAATCGCGGACCTGCCGGGAATGGCGGAGCGAACCATCACGATCAGCGGCTTGTCGAAAACCTACAGCGCGACGGGATGGCGCATCGGCTGGCTCCTCGCGCCGCCCGACGCGACGAACGCCATCCGCAAAGTCCACGACTTCCTGACTGTCGGTGCGGCGGCCCCCCTGCAAGCCGGCGCAACGTTCGCTATCAACGAACTGCCCCCATCCTACTACACCGACCTCGCAAACACCTACCGGCAAAAGCGCGACGTGTTGCTTTCCGCACTGATAGATTCGCCGCTACGCCCGATCTGCATTCCGACCGGGGCGTACTACATCCTGACCGACGCCCGACCGTTGATGGAAGCGATGGGGCAGGAAAGCGACACGGCACTCGCCCGCCATCTCGTTTCGGAGTCCGGGTTGGCGACGGTGCCCGGAAGCAGTTTCGTCACCGACCCGGCGAGTGCGGTTCCCCTACTACGATTCTGTTACTGCAAAAAACCGGAAACGCTCGCCCGCGCCGCCCGGCTGTTGGATAGCCTGCAGAGACGGTAAAAAGAAACGTCCCCCGCGACTTCTCTATGGGTCACGGGGGACGTTCCGGGGGATGCTCACGAATCAGTTATAGACGGGTCGCCAGGGACTTTTGGCTCTGCCGGACGAGTTGTAGTAAACCGGCGAGCCGGTACCGTCGTAGATGGCACCGTCATCCGCAGCGCGCGCGTCTTTGATCCATTTGACATGCCCGTCCACATACGTAATGTTCATACCTTCGCTGTGCTTCATGAAGATCTCGTTGTCACGTTTGTCAACGTCATTGGAGTCGGTGTCGCCGTCGCCGGTACCTTCGAGAAACATGTAACCTTCGGCAGGCTTGTCCCAACCTGCGAGGAGCGAGGCTTGAACGGGGGGCGTGCCACATATGTCTGTTTCGCCAACGATGGCGTCGTTGATGGTATAGCTCGCCTGATAGGCATAGCGACCGTTAGGCTGCGGCGTGAGTTTGAATTTCCCGAGTAGATCCAGACCTAAAACGGCTTGGGCGTTCACGAAGGTGTTGCCCGTCGCCAAACCGAGATCGCGCAGATTGGGGTTGCTGGGGCACGAAAAGATGTTGCCTTCCGGGCGCGACCAGTCGCCCGGCGGGCTTTGAATATAGCCGTAAATCAAAAATATCCACACGTCGGCGATGACTTCCGGGGGAGTCTGTGCGCCGGAGCACGGGGTCGACGCCCAGCCACGGGTCTGGTTCGGGAATGCTTCGTCGAAGTCCTGAACATACATCATCATCGCGGTGCCGAGTCCCTTCATATTGGACAGGCAGGAGGTTTGTCGCGCTTTTTCGCGGGCTTGTGCGAACACGGGGAACAGGATCGCGGCGAGGATAGCAATAATTGCTATAACTACGAGCAGCTCGATCAATGTAAACGCAGATCGTTTGAAATTCGGCAGGGTACGCATCGCTTCAGACTCCAATTCTAAGTAAACGGTGACGGTA
>JACMMA010000708.1 GCA_014379275.1 Armatimonadota bacterium
CTATACGCCGCCGGGACGCGAAGAGTTTACGTTCGGGAAGTGGACCCCGTGGTGGGGCAGTTTCGGCGGCGACATTTACGACGGCGGGTACTCCGGCATTAGTTATCGACGGGGACGGACGGGTTTGCCCGGCGGCACGAACGGCGGACCGGCGCAACACGTCGGGCGGACCGGCGGCGACGGCACCCATTATCTACACCTCGATTTCGACGCCGTCCGTCCCGCGCAACCCTACACCGTCAGCGCACAGGCGGTGATTCAGGACGTCAACCGGCAGACGCAGGCGGCGAACGCTTCGCTGATCGTCCACCCGTCGGAGCGCTATGTCGGTCTGCGCGGCAAGAACCTGTTCGTGGAAAAAGGCAAGAAATTAACCGTCGAAACCGTGGTCTGCGACATCGAGGGCAAAGCCGACGGCGGGCGCGAGATCCGGTTCCGGGCGGCGCGTAAAGAATGGGGCTACACGAAAGGGCGATGGAGCGAAAAAGAGGCGGACGTTCAGGAGTGGACGGTGCGCTCCGGCGAGAAGCCCGTAACGACCGAGTTTTTGCCCAAATCAGGCGGACAGTGGACCGTGAAGGCGACCGTGCTGGACGGCAAAGAGCGACCGAACGAATCGGAACTGACGCTCTGGGTTTCGGGCGGTGACGGTCTGAAGAACAAACAACGTAATCTCGGTCAGGAGATGGCGACGCTGATCCCGAGCGCGAAAGAGTACAAAGCGGGCGAAACGGCGACGATCTTAGTACAGTCGCCGTTCGCGAACGCCGAAGGGCTTCTGAGCGTCGTGCGGGACGGCATCGTCCGCGCGGAGCGGTTCACGATGAAGGGCACCACGCACACCCTGCGCATCCCGATCGCGGAAACGTTCCTGCCGCGCGTCGGGGTGCAGGTCGAACTGGTCGGCGCGCAAACCCGCACCGGTGACGACGGCGAACCGATCAAAGGAATCGCGCCCCGCCCGGCGTTCGCCAGCGGGCACCTCGATCTTTCCGTTCCGCCGACATCGCGCCGCCTGACCGTCTCCGCCGAACCCGCCGTGAAGGCACTCGAACCGGGCGGCAAAACCACGGTCACGGTCCGCGTCAAGGACGCGGACGGCAAACCAATCGCGGGTGCCGAAGCCGCTGTCGTGGTTGTGGACGAATCCGTGCTCGCCCTCGCCGGTTGGAACCTCGGCGACCCACTCGCCGCGTTCTATCCCGGTCGCAACACCAACGTCGAGACGAAACACCTGCGGCAGTACGTGGTGCTGGAAGACCCGGCGCGGGTGGAGAATCCCCAGGCGAATAGCGGACCGGCTACTTTAGGCGCGGTCGCCAACGGCAGGGGTGCCCGAATGAGTGCCGCAGGCGGTTTCGGTGGCAGTCTGGAGATGCAAAGAATTGGGGCGATGCCCGCCGCTCCTGCCATGTCCGCCGCCGATGCTCTGAATGGTGGTGAACTATTCAAAATGTCCGATAGCGTGGCGCAAGCGGCACCGGACACGCCGATTGCGCTACGCACCAACTTCGACGCGCTCGCGGAGTTTGCCCCGTCCGTGAAGACCGACGCCGACGGCACCGCCCAAGTTTCGGTCACGCTCCCCGATAACCTGACGCGCTACCGCATCGTAGCCGTCGCGGTCGCAGGGGCGAAACAGATCGGGCACGGGGAAGCCGCGCTCA
>JACMMA010000709.1 GCA_014379275.1 Armatimonadota bacterium
ACTCCGGAGGAAATGGCGCAACGCGAAACGGAAGCGAAAGCGAAAGTCGAGCAGTTGATCGCCGATATCTCCGCGAAGAAGATCGCCTTCGAGGATGCGGCGAAGCAGTTCTCCGCGGACAAGGGACCCAACGGCCAAGGGAGCGCGGCAAACGGTGGCGTGTTGCCCTACACCGGCAAGAATCTGTGGGACCCCGCATTCGATAAGGCGGCGTTCGATCTCGCCAAACCGGGCGACATGACTCCGACCCCGGTGAAATCCCGCTTCGGTTACCACATCATCAAACTGGTGCAAAAAGGCTCGGACGCGCCCGCCGCCGAAAAAATCGCGTACAAAAAAGAGCAACTGGATTTGCAGTTACAAAATCCGCAGGGTTTGCAACAGTGGATGCAGTACATGATGGCGAACGCTAAAATCAACTACAGCATCACCGCCCCGGCATCCACCGTGGCACGGAAGTCTGCCGCGAAACCGGCCCCGGCGATGAAAAAGCCATAGGCTTGGATGCTGGGTGGCCGGTGCGAGCATGAACCGACCACCCAACACCCGGTCCGGGCATAACGCATGGACGCCCTAAATCTCACCGACGGATACAACCGCGTCTGGCAGGAGCTCGCCGTCGCCGTCAAGAACCGGAGGCACGGCTTCCGTGCGTTCACGCTGGCGACGGTAGACGCGCAGGGCTTCCCGCAAGCCCGCACGATGGTTTTGCGCGGAGCAAACCCCGAATCCCGGACGATCCGGTTTCACTGTGACGCCCGCTCCCCCAAAACTTCCGAACTACGCGAAAACCCGGCGGCATGCGCCGTATTTTATGGCACGGATGAAAAGCTCCAGGTACGCGCCTACGGGGCGGTGACAATCCACCGTAACGATTCCGTCAGCGAGGAAGCATGGAGCGAAATGCAGCCCATGAGCCGCGATGCATACCGCACCCCGTTCGCGCCCGGTAGCCGACGGGTCGAGGAGGACCGGGATCGGGAGTCACTCCCCCCGCCGGACGCCTACAAGAACCTCGTCGTCTGCAACCTGACCGTTTCCCGTCTGGAATGGCTTTCCCTGTCGAGCGAAGGGCACGAGCGCGTCCGGCATGATCTGGCGAGTGACGGCGGCCTGTCGTCCCACTGGGTTCACCCCTGAAATTTCGCCCGTATTGCAAACAGACGTTTTGCAAGTAGCCGAACCAAACGGGTATACTGGGAAGGCATTCGGTGTCGGTTGTTCGGCGTCGGGGATTCGCTCGAACTACCACGGGCGGCGATGCGAACAGCCGTCCCCCGCCGCCCGGCACCAGACACCTTCCTACCATGTTAACCGAACTCGCCGTTAAAGACTTTGCCCTGGTGGAATCCGTGCGCCTGCACTTCGGTTCCGGCCTAGCCATACTGACCGGCGAAACGGGTGCGGGCAAGTCTATTCTTCTGGACGCACTCGGCATGGCACTCGGCGACCGTGTCGGAGCCGAGGCGATCCGGCACGGCGCGGACAAGGCGCGGGTAGAGGCTGTTTTTGCCGTGGACGGCGGCGATGTCCGCCTCAAGGATGCCCTCGAAACCGCCGGCATCGAGATCGAGGATGATCTTCTGATTTTAGCGCGGGAGGTATCTTCCGCCGGTAAGTCGTCCGTGCGGATCAACGGGCGTGCCGCGACCATTTCCACGCTCCGTGCCATCGGCGAATCGCTGGTAGATATTCACGGCCAGCATGAGCACCAGTCGCTCCTGGCTACCGAGCGTCACGTCGAGATATTAGACGCCTGGTGCGGCGCGGAGGTGGAAAAGCCGAAAGCCGAAGTCGCGACCCTGTATCAGAAGGCAAGCGACGCGGCGAAGGAACTGGAAACGTTACGCGCCGACGCCCGCGAGCGAGTCCGCACCCTCGATCTTCTTTCCTACCAGTGCGAGGAGATCGACAACGCGGCCCCCCGCACCGAGGAGGAGGAGGAACTGCTCAACGAACGGACACGTCTCGCTTCCGCCGAGCGGCTTTTCGCGTCGGCGGGCAGTGCGGTGCAGGCGCTACGCGGGGCGGAGGGGCGCGGGGCGAAAAGCGGGGCGGTGGATCTCCTGGGGCAGGCGGTACGCGAGATCGAATCCGCTACGTCGTTCGACGAAACCCTGCAACCGCTCCTGGAAACGTTGCAAAGCGCACTCTACGCCGTGGATGACGCCGCCCGTGATGCCCGCACCTACCGGGATTCGGTCGAGTTTAACCCGCAACGTTTGGAGGAGATCGAAACGCGCCTGGACACGCTGAAAACGTTGAAACGTAAGTACGGCGAAACGCTGGAAGAAGTGTTGCGCTACCGCACAGAGATCGGCGAACGACTGGAAACACTCACCAACGCCGAGGAGCGTATCGCGGAACTGGTGATCGCCGAAACAAAGGCCCGGGGCGAGCTAGAGAAGTCGTGCGCGAAGCTGACCAAGGCACGGCAGAAAGGGGCGAAGCCGTTCGCGGAATCGATCCTGCGCGAGCTCAAAGATCTGGCGATGGCGGCGACGCGATTCTCGGTTTCCATCGAGCCGAAGACACCGGGGCGGGGCGGGGCGGATGCGGTGGAGTTTTTGATCTCACCGAACCCGGGGGTCCCCTTAAAACCGCTCGCAAAAATCGCGTCCGGCGGCGAGATTTCCCGCGTCATGCTGGCGATGAAATCGGTCCTTTCGCGCATTTTATCCGTACCGACACTGGTTTTCGATGAAGTAGATGCGGGTATCGGCGGACGCACCGGCACGGTTTTGGGCGAAAAGTTAGCGAATCTTTCGCACACCGCGCAGGTCCTTTGTATCACTCATTTACCTCAAATCGCCGCCCGCGGGGCGCGGCATTTCCAGATCGAGAAACGTGCCGAGTCCGGCAAGACGGTGGTTTCCGTGCGCGAACTGGACGGCGAGATGCGGGTGCGGGAAATCGCCCGGATGCTCGGCGGCGAAGAAACCGAGACCGTATTAACGCATGCCCGCGAAATGCTCGCCGGGAAGTAGTCGGGTTACATACGGTGCTCGACGGGGGTATATCCTCTTGAGGAACATTAGGAACAAGAGGAAAACGATGCGAATACCGAACTTTGTGAGATTATCTTTTCTACTTTCGGTGGCTGCGACCGTGGCCGGTTGCAACACGCCCCCACAGGAAGCCGCCACGACCCCGCCCGCATCCACGACGACGGCGACGAACGCAATGCCCAAAATGGACCACGCGGCGCACGGCGGCAACATGGATCACGCGATGGGCGATTCGGGACTGACCGCGCTCCGGGCGAAGACCGGCAAAGACTTCGATGTCGCGTTTCTATCGCAGATGATCGCGCACCATCAGGCGGCGGTAGAGATGGCAAAACAGGCCTTATCGACTGCCACGAAGCCCGAAACCAGAACCGAGGCGCAAAAGGTGGTTGATAGCCAGAGCAAGGAAATCGCCCAGATGACCGGATGGCTCAGGACCTGGTATAGCACCACGCCGGACAAACAGTCCCAGGATCTGGTGAACGCCGACATGAAGGATATGATGGGAATGCCGATCACGACGGACGCAATGTTCTACGAGATGATGATCCCCCACCATCAGGGCGCGATAGATATGAGCGAATTAGCCCTCAAAAACAGTGATCGTCCCGAGGTGAAGGAACTGGCACAGAGCATCATTACCGCACAAAAGGCGGAAATCGCCACGTACCAGTCCATGACACAATGACGCGACTACGTTCGTCGTAGCCGTAAGTCCCCCGCCCTAGACTACTGTCATCGTGGACCCGTTGACGGATCCCGTTCGCGCGAAAAAACGGCGGCGTTCCAAGTCGCGCCTTATATCAGTTCCTTTTGATTCGTCCACGGACACGGTAAGGGGATACGGCGGAACGCTCCACCGGAACCCTTCCGTGTCCGCCCCATAGATTCAACAAAACTACGGCGGTATTGGGGAGGTTTGACGAAGGGGAGGTTACCGTGTGTTAGGGGGGATGCGCCTGTTTGAAACCTCCTGTTG
>JACMMA010000710.1 GCA_014379275.1 Armatimonadota bacterium
CGCCATCGGCAAGCCCATCGCGCCGAGTCCGACAAAGCCCAGAGAGGGAAATTTGTTGGTCATGCGGTTAGGATACCCGATGTAATGCCCTCTGTTGCCCATAGGTTCTCCCTCCCCCTCCGTTTCTCCCTCCCCCCGCCCCCTCCCACATCGGAAAGAGAGAGGGGGTGTCCCGGGATGGAATGTTACTGTGTTGATCGAACCATCCGACAGACGAGACCGCCTCGCTCTTTCGGACTCCCCCTCTCTCATTCCGATGAGGGAGGGAGAAACCGCGGCGGGGGAGAACCTACCGCCTGATCGCGAACACATAGTCCGTGTCGTAACAGCGCACATAAACCCGCTCGCCTTTGCGCAGGATCACCGCCGGTCCACTCTTGAGGGGGATTGTTTGTGTTTTACGCCCGGTGCGCTTGTCGAGCAGGTACAGGAAGTCCGGTTCCGCCGTGAAGCCGTATCCGCAGACGAGTGCGTCACCCAGGTCCGCGAACGTGCTCGCGTTCTGCGTCAAGGGACCGCTCCGCCAGAGCATTTTGCCGGTCTTCGGTTCCAGCGCCGTCACGTAGCCGGTTTTGTTTCTCGCCTCTTTCGCGTAGCCGTTGATCCCGTTCGAGACATACAGCGTGCCATTTTTATCTTCGCAGGCGAAGCCGATCGGTTGCAGAGAATCCCCCTTCTCGCTGTCCGCCGGGGAGCGATAATTGGAGAAATCCAGCGAATAAAGGTACTCGCCGTTGAATCCGTTCATGCAGACGAGGTACCGCTCGCTCTCAGAATCGCTGCCGTAGATCGCGAGGAACCGATTCGAGCCCGAGTTCGCCGTGTTAAGCGCACGCCGCAGGCGCAACCCTTCGTAGGTCAACGCGGCACCGCGCGGCAGATCGCCGTAATCCTCCGGGCTTGCCGCCCCAAAACGATAGTTGGGCAGCTGCACGCCGGTTCGTACAAACCACGCCTCGTCGTCGGTGATCTCGTTCGGCTTCCTGCTGACCAGTACCAGGCGCGTTTTAGCGGACGTGACCGCGCTGCGCGGCGTCGCGACCGTCGGCGGGGCAGAAAGCTTTTTTATAACTATCCCGCTCGGTTGGGTTTCCTGACCGAAAGCCGCGCTACCGATCCAACCCGTTAATGACGCAAGTAAAGCCACCACGACGGCACTATTTTTCAACAATATGTCCTCCAAAATACATTATAGCCTGAGTCCGGGTTAGGCACCGGATTTCGCTCTCTGAAGGAGGACAGGGGCGAGTCCGCATTGTACCTACTAGCATGGCTGTTAACAACGGATTGACGCTGGCTCAGGGCGCGTCCTACATCGAACTGGCGGACCGCTTTCTGGTAGTCGGAAACGAATATTTCCGGCGTTCGTGGCGCGTCGGGGCGGACGGTCTGTTGTCGCCGGAATCGTTCCGTGATGTGAAAACGGGCGCGGAATGGCTGTCCACCGCGCCGGTCCATTCCGGTCCGACACCGGCGACCCCGTTGCCGGAGGAGACGCGAACCGTGTCGCTCGCCGCCATTCCCGCGCTTCCCGTGGTGGAGGCAGAGTCTCTCATGGCGGAGTTGACGGCGACCGGGAAAGTGGCGACCGTTGTTTACACGCTACAGGTTTTCGGGAATGTCGGCGGGGTGCGCCTTCGGATGCGGGTCACCGGGGCGGCGGGCAACGCCCCGGCAGAATCCGAAGCCGGTGCTGAGGGCGGGTCGTCCGGCGTCGAGGAGGACCCGTCACCACAAAGCGCGGCGGACACGACCGCAACCGAGCAGAACATTCTGGAATCGCTGGCACTCGCCCCGCTCCATCTGCGTCTGACACAGGTAACGCTTCAGGACCAGACCGACGATCACAACGAACTGGTTTCCGAGCGGGAATGGCTGTTGCATACCGCGGAACGCCCGCTTTCGCTCCGGGGTTGCCTTTTCTATGTCGAGGACGTACTGACCGGCGCAGGGCTGATATTCCTGAAGGAAGCTCCCCTCCCCGACGCGCGCCCCATCCCTTCTCCGTACGATATGCAGGTCAAGGCGGGAGAACGCCGCTTTTCACTCGCCGGTCATGGCACGGACGAAACCGGCGACGGCTACGCGTTCGCCGTGTTTACCTACGGCGGCGGGACGGCGGGACGGATTGACGCACTACAGCAGTATCAGCGGTGTTTGCGCCCGTACGTTTCGAGTCGCGACGGCATGCTCCTTTCCAACACCTGGGGCGACCGCAACCGCGACGGGCGCATCCGCGCCGATTTCATGACGCAGGAGATCGAGGCGGGGGCACGTCTGGGCGTGGACGTGATCCAGATTGACGACGGCTGGCAGGTCGGGACGACGAGTAACTCTGTCCACGCCCGTTCGGAGGGCGGCGTCTGGGAAGGTTTCTACGGCGCACGGGACAACTTCTGGAGCGTCAACCCGGAGCGGTTTCCGGAAGGTATCGCCCCGATTGTGGCGGCGGCGCGGGAAAAGGGGATGCGGTTGGGTCTGTGGTTCGCGCCCGATTCCGCCGACGATTTCGCGAACTGGCGCCGCGACGCCGACATCGTACTCGGCTTGCACCGCGATCACGGGATCGAATACATCAAGATAGACGGCGTCAAGCTCAGGTCGAAATCCGGTGAGCGTAATCTGCGCACCTTCTTCGCGCGCGTACTGACGGAGTCGGGGGGGCGTGTCGTTTTCGACCTGGACGTGACCGCCCAGACGCGCCCCGGCTACTTCGGCCTGGTGGACGGCGGTCCGATTTTTGTGGAAAACCGGTACACCGACTGGCACCGGTATTGGCCTCACCAGACGCTACGCAACCTGTGGAAACTGACGCACCATGTGGATCCGCTACGCCTGCGAATGGAATGGCTGAACCACGAAAGGCACCAGGATAAGTACGTAGGCGATCCGCTCGCGCCGGTTTCGTACCGCCCGGATTATCTGTTCGCTACGGTGATGTTTTCCTCGCCGCTCGGTTGGTTTGAGGTGGCTAACCTGCCCGAAAGCTACTTCCGGGAGGCGGCGCCCCTGATCGCGACCTGGAAATCGCACCGCGAGGCGATGTTCTCCGGCACGATCCTTCCCCTCGGCGACGCGCCGGACGGCGTGTCGTGGACCGGTTTCGTTTCCGTCGCGGCGGACCGGCGGAGCGCATACATCCTCGTCTTTCGGGAAGCGTCCCCGGTGATGGAGTGGCAAGCTCACCTCCCACTGTTGTCCGACATGGCGCAACCGGTCGCCGCCACCATTCTCGGCGGCGACGGCTCGGCAACGATACTTCCGGGGCGAAAGCTCACGGTCGCGATCCCGGACTCACAGCGATTTCTGTTCGCTAAGGTCAACCTGACACCGTAATTGTTTAAATTGCCTTTCGCGGCGGGTGTGAGGTAACACCCATTGCCAGCTTCGATTCGGGGGTTTCACCCACCGAACCCGCCGTCCCTATTCGCCGCGCTTCGGCGGCGATTATTCATGTCGAGACTCCTGTCGCTTTGCCCGAGTTCCCAGTGACATTCGTGGCGGTGCCAACAGTCTACACCATGTACGGGAGATTATTTCAGGCTGTCGGTCAGCTCCCGGACGAGAGAAGATTCTTCCGCGGAAAGCGGCCCCTGCATTTCCGCCGCCAGATTGGTACCGACCCACTCCGCGCGGCGCATGGAAACAAAAACGGTATCCACGATTTCCTGAGTAGTGACCCAACGGAGCAGAGTCGCTGCCGCCGCTGGCTTGCGATCCGCTTCTAGTCGGTCTAAGTTCCAGCCGCGCACGAACGGCGACATGGCGAAAGTACCCATACCGCGTACTTTCGCCTCCCGAAACAGGTCCGCCGCCTGTACGTTGAACACGTTATACGGCGCCAGTACCCGCGTGATCGGATGCCCCGCTGGCAAATTCTCCAGGTCTTCGCGCCGCGCCATCCCCAGCCCGACTTCCCGAACCCATCCCGCCGCCCGCCAGATGCTTGCGAGTTCCATCTCCCGACGTAGCAGTTCGGCGTCCTCGCGGGAATGTATCACGAGCAGGTCCAGAAAATCCGTTTGAAGTTCCGCTAGTTGAACGCCTAAGGAATCGGGCGTATAGGATGTGAACCCCGTCAATCGGTCATCGTTACCCGGCTCCCGAAAGAAATTCCAGGCGGTGATTCGCGCCTCGCTCCGGCGCC
>JACMMA010000112.1 GCA_014379275.1 Armatimonadota bacterium
ACCGATCGCAGAATCTCTGTCCCCTCGGGCGTAACAATCCGGAAATCAAACTTCCTTCGCAAATCGCATTGGGGGCACGGTGTACTCCTTGTCGCCGTACCCCCTGATTCCACGAACCCACCCAGGACGTCGGAACAAAGAGTACGCGGAATAGCCATTTTGGAGACATAAAGTTATCAATAGAAGGTCGCCGAGGGGGTAGCGTCGAGTACGGGCAACACGCGGATCAGTCAGACCAACGAAGGCGGACACGACCTACGCAGCAATACTCCCAGAAAGAAAGCAATGTCATATCAGATTTAGAGGCGATTCACCTGACATGAGATTGCCCTATGATTTTCCTGAACAAGCACTTATACGAACCATCTTTTTGTTCCGGAACAATTTCTAAAAAATCAGTTTTTACGGCCGATATCACTCATTATCCGACGAAATCATTAATTATAATTGATCATATATAACCAGATCTATCCGAATCCTATCTACCCTTGCCAGCCGTTCCACATCGCCACCAAACTGACGAATCCTCGACTGCCGACATCCTTTATGAGCATCGTGCGTCCTTGGTCTCGTTTTTGTTTCACGTGAAACAAAGGTGTTAAAATATTAGTTTCACGTGAAACCTGAGTGTTCTCATGGTTCAAGATCCTATAACTCATTTCCCCCCGCGGCTCACTATTTCTGCTGTACGAATCCTGTCAAAAATGTGGCATTATATAGACCTACGTACCGCTCTCTTCTCGCCGAGAGAGCGGCACTTTACATCGTTATCGGAATCAAAACAGATTCACGCACCGTGTGCAGAATGATTTATAAATGGCATATAGACTGATTGCAGATGACGTGCTCAATATTTTAGGTGAATCCGCCGTGATACTATCGCCTGATGGCCGCGTCGAGCAGGCCAACATCGCCTTCTTGTCTTCGTTCAAGAAGGCGATTGCCGATGTTCAAAATCGCCCGTTGTGGGAGCTCGGGGGGATCTGGGCGAACTCCTCGCTCGGGAAAGCTTTCGATTATCTACGATCCGAACCGGAAGCAACCCTCCATAACGTCGAGGTCGAACACGACTTTCAAGATGAGATCGGAGTACGACACCTGCGCTTAAATGCCCGAAGAGTTGTTAACCACTTCCATGAAGGACATTCAGAGCATATATTCCTCGCAATCGATGACATTACCGAAAGGTCACGTTGCGAGATTGAAAACAGGAGGCTACGTGCAGATGCAATGGACGTTGCGAACCAGCGGAATCTGTTGTTAAAGGACGTATTCTCCTCAGCGACTGAGGGCAGAATGACGCTATGTTTATCAGAGAGTGATCTACCGGTATTCGGCGAGCAGTGCACTGAAACCATTGAACTGTCGCTATCTGCCCTCAAGAATATGCGCGGTAAGGTCCGGGAGATGAGTGGACAGATTCAGATCCCAGAAATCCGGGTAGACGATTTCGAGAGCGCTGTCGGGGAAGCCGCTATGAACGCTGTCATACACGGGGGAGGGGGCATCGCACGGATCTATCGGATGCGTGGCAACGCTCCCAAGATACAGATCTTGATTAAAGACAATGGTCCGGGCATTTCAGTGTCGGATCTACCGCGCGCTGTATTGGAAACGGGCTTTTCGTCCAAAGGGACGATGGGGCAAGGATTCCGGATCATTCTTCGTACTATTGACCATCTATACCTGCTGACCGGGAATGAGGGAACTACCCTTATTCTAGAGCAGGGGAGGGAATGCCCTACCGCCTCATGGCTCCTAGCACTGGAAGACTCTTTATTCTAACGAACGTGTTTCACATGAAACGTAAACGTTCTGTGCGTTGCGATTTTGCCATGGGGTGGTGAGTGGCCAACCCATGGCAAAGCGTCTCATCGTGAACTACGGCGTCGGTGGTATAGCGAATGCCTTGAT
The DNA here is from genome assembly GCA_014379275.1 of Armatimonadota bacterium. Classification (GTDB taxonomy): domain Bacteria; phylum Armatimonadota; class Armatimonadia; order Armatimonadales; family Armatimonadaceae; genus JACMIU01. The sequence goes on from JACMMA010000112.1 coordinate 1,915, forward strand.
GACATCTTCCTCAATAGCTGCTTTTTCTCCTACTGCCACCGCCCACACCCGTGGTTTACTCGCGGAGTCCGGGTTTCCGGCAACTCCAAGGTATTTACGAGCGACACGGGCGATATCATCCGGTGCCACGTTGCGAACCCGACTAGCGTACGTGCTCCAATAGTCCGCGGGAAGGTTGTATTCGTATCGCTCGATGGAACGTGCCAACACCGCTTCCGGAGATTCCAGGGTCAACGCAAAGTTTCCGATCAGTGACTGCTTAATTAGATCCAACTCGCCTTCTTTCGGAGGGGTCGTCTGCAATTTTGTGAACTCACTCAGGAAATCTCGTGCTGCGTCACCGGTCACGGCGTTGCGTACACTTGCGGATGCCCCCCACGTCCCGATCCACTTCGGTGCGAAGAACGAGGAGCGCGCCCCGTAGGTATACCCTTTTTCCTCTCGCAGTTTCTGATTCAGACGGGAGTTAAACCCACCGCCCAGGATCCGGTTCGCAAGCAAGAGGGCGAAGTAATCAGGATCGTCCCTCTTAATGCCGGGAACTCCGAAGCTGAGCACCGATTGTGCCGATCCGGGGCGATTGATAATCACGGGCGCAGGCGAAACCGACGTACCCATTTCACTCTGCGGCACCAAAGTCACCGGGGGAAGACTGGGCGCGGGTTCCGCAGAGGTATCCCGTTTCCCGAGCGCGGTCGTCAGAAGGCCAAGCATATCCTTCCCGTTGACATCTCCTGCAACACCGATGATCGCCGTATCAGGGCGGAATTGTTTCTCGTGAAACATTTTCAAGTCTGCTACAGTTATTAAGCCGAGTTGGTCCGAAGTTACCGAGGGGCGACCATAGGGAGTTTCTGACCCGTACAGCGCGGCACGGATCGCATCCCCCGCCAGAATGTTCGGGTCTGTTTGACGAGAGGTGGCCGATGCTTGTTCGCGGGCGCGGACGCGCAGGACACGATCCTCAGGAAACACCGGTTCGTAAACCATTTCGGCTAGAATGGGGACGAGTTCCGCCATGTTCTCCGCAAGACAGCGCAATGACACCGTGATTCGTTCCTCACTCGTGCCAACTCCGAACGACGCGCCGTACTTGTCCGTCAGTTCTGAAATCTGGTCTGCGGTGTACGATTTCGTCCCTTCGGTTAAAGACGACGCGACAAGTTCCGAAATCCCGCGCTTATCCGCGGTCTCAAAAAGAGATCCCGCACGAACCGAGACGCTGATAGTGACTAGCGGCGTGCGATGATCTTCGATGATGAAAACCTGTGCTCCGTTCGGCAGAGTGCTTTCGCGGGCAGGCGGTAATTTTACCTCCAAGGTAGTCAGTTCGATAGGCGATTTGTTCTTCACCACGGTTGAGGGGGGAGGCGCGATCGCCGCACCCGGAACTGTGTCCTGTGCCCTCGCCATCGGAACCCCTTCGCACGAAAGAAATAAAACGGATAATGTTGCGACGAATGTCATCGCGGATTTAGGTGACGTATTCATTTAAATGCCCTTCGCAGGCTCGACGACGACCACCGAGCGGTTATTTTTGCCCAAGTATTTCTTCGCCGCCGCCTGCACATCCTTTGGAGTGACTTTCGACAGGCGATCTGCCAGCGTGTTGATTCGATCCGGGTCGTTGAAATAGATGGCATACAACGACAGCGTCGACGCCTTCGAAAGCGAAGTCCGGTACGAGCCCGCGAGCGCGACCCGGTTCGACTGAATGGCTTTCTTGACTTCGTCCTCGGTCACCCCGTTTGCAACAATTTTTTCCACCTCACGATTCAGCTCCGTCTCAACAGTTTCGATCGCTGCCGGACCTGTCTTCCCCGGAGGAAGTGTTGCCGAAATCGTGAACAAACTCGGCCCGCGCCCCTCACTGGGACCCGCCCCTGCCGCCGTTGCCAAACCCGTATCAATGAGTGACCGAAACATCCGCGACGTTCGCCCGCTATACAAAACGTCCCCCAAGATCAACAGAGCGTAATAGTCCGGGTCATTTCCTGGCACGGTGACGTAGGCCTGTTGAATCCGTGTTTGTCTCGCCAATTTATCGGACAGCGTTTTGCGCCGTTCTCCGGCGGTAAATCGGCTCGCTTCGGCAGGGTCAACCCGGGGCGGATCCGGCTTTTTCGGTATAGGACCGAAATACTCCGCAATCCACTGCCTTGCTTGTCTTGTATCGAAGTCTCCGACGACCGTGAGCACGGCGTTGTTGGGTGCGTAGTACGTCGCGAAAAATCCGCGGACATCGTCCAGAGTTGCCGCGTCGAGATCGGCAAGCGACCCGATGGTGGAATGTTTGTAGGCGAAGTTGGTGTATGCCAGGTCCAGCAACGCTTCGAACGACTGCCCGTACGCCCGGTTGTCGTAACTCTGGCGACGCTCTTCCTGTACTACCGCGCGCTGATTGTCCAGATTTATTTGCGAAATATCGAGCGATCGCATCCGGTCTGCTTCCAGAAACAGTCCCAGTTTGAGCTGATTCTTCGGAAGTGTTTCGTAATAGTTGGTTCGATCTTGACTCGTCGACCCGTTCATCGAACCTCCGACCGACGTGGTAAGCAGGATGTGTTCGCCTTTGCCGACGTTCTCGGATCCCTGAAACATCATATGCTCGAACAGGTGAGCGAATCCGGTACGTCCGGGTTTTTCGTCACGCGACCCGACATCATAGGTTACATTGACGGCGATAACGGGTGCGAACGAATCGGGGGCAAGTATTACCCTTAATCCGTTCGGCAGACGGTACTCCTCGAATTTAATCCGGTTCGTTTTCGTGGTTTCACGTGAAACGACTGTAGCTAATGGGGCGACGGGTGGAAAGTGCTTCGATTCAGTCGATAGAGGAGCAACTAGTGCGGAAGCTACCAGAGCGAATGTGAGAATAGGCATGACGCGTGTGATGCGTTCCTTTCAGGTTTGATAGGAACAAGTATACCTGTAAATCGGTCGCTGGGAAAATTATCGCCGTATCTATCAGTAGTCCTATTGCATTCTAGCGGTAGAAGTTTCGTATGAATGGAAGATCGTCGGTCGCTATCCCCGTCGCGGGCGGGACATCGCTCAGCACCGAAGCGCTCCGCGTGAAACGTCGTGATCCGCGAGTCGCAAAGTGGGGAAGTAATGCTACAGAAAATAGCGGGGTCCTTTTTCCGTTGGTACACAGGGAACTTTTTATTTCGGCGGGTATACTCTGTATCACCTACCGGATTTATGAGTAGGTGATCTCAGGAGTTAAAATACATGAGCATGCCCCGCATTGGATTAACTGGACTCGCCGTCATGGGACAAAATCTAGCCCGAAATGTCGCACGTCACGGATTCCCGATTGCAGTACATAACCGGACCACGGAAAAGACCCGGGAGTTCGTGAACGATTATGGACCGGGCTCCGAACACAATGAACCCCTTGTCGCCACAGAATCCGAAGCCGATTTCGTGCAAGCCATCGCGGTCCCGCGCACGATCGTCATGATGGTTAAAGCCGGCAAACCGGTAGATCAGGTCATTGAAAATCTGATCCCACACCTGTCGCCCGGTGACCTGCTGATTGACGGGGGCAACTCGCTCTGGACGGATACGGAGCGACGGATCAAGGAACTGAACGCGAAGGGTTTTTTGTTCTTGGGGACCGGTGTTTCTGGCGGCGAGGAAGGGGCCCTGAATGGTCCGAGCATTATGCCGGGCGGTCCGAAAGAAGGATACGATCGCGTGAGTGATATTCTCACAGCGATCTCCGCGCAGGTACAGGGAACCCCCTGTTGCACGTTCATCGGCGAGGGCGGTGCGGGGCACTATGTTAAAACGGTACATAACGGCATCGAGTACGCGGATATGCAACTCATCGCGGAAGCATACGATCTGCTAAAAAACGCCGCCGGCTTAACAAACAAAGAAATAGGCGATGTGTTCACCGAATGGAACGCGGGCGATCTGGACTCCTTCCTTATCGAAATCACAGCACGCATCTTCCGAACGATGGACGACCTGGCGGGATCGGACAGCGGGAAGGAAGCAGGGGAAAGGACGGACGCGGCGACGAGCATTGAAGCCGCGCCCGGAACCCGAACTCCGGAGGCAGAGTCGTCATCGCCGACACCGGATCACTATCTCGTGGATAAGGTACTGGATAAAGCGGGGCAGAAGGGAACGGGCAAGTGGGTGTCTCAGTCTGCTCTTGATCTGGGTTCGCCCGTGACCGCAATTACGGAGGCCGTGTTCGCTCGGTTCCTATCGGCGCAGAAAACAGAGCGGGTGGAAGCCGCGAAAATCCTGGCTGGACCAACCGGGGAGACTTTTTCCGGGGACAAGCAAACATTCATCAACGCCGTGCGCGACGCCTTATATGCCTCGAAGATCGTCGCGTACGCACAGGGTTTCGACCAGATGAAGCAGGCGGCGAAGGAATGGAACTATGATCTGCACTTCGGCGAACTGGCGACAATTTGGCGCGGGGGGTGTATAATACGTGCCCGGTTCCTCGATAGAATCAAGGACGCCTACGACGAGCAACCCGACCTGGCAAACCTGATGCTCGCCCCATATTTTGCTGAGGGATTGAAGGACGCCCAGAACCCGTGGCGTACGGTCATCGCGGAAGCAGTACGCCTCGGTGTTCCGACCCCGGCGTTCTCGTCGGCACTGGCCTACTATGACGGCTACCGCCGGGAACGCCTCCCGGCAAACCTGATTCAAGCACAACGTGACCTGTTCGGCGCGCACACCTACGAGCGTACTGACCGCGAAGGTACATTCCACTCCCGTTGGGCCGAGTAACTCCGACGGGCACTCGTGCGTCAGAGCAGGTCCTTTCTGGTTTGTTTTTTGTCCTTCGCGGACGGGGGCAACCGGGTACCCTGCGGGTGGCTGGATCGCTTTCACCTGCGGTGGTTGAGAGTCTTGCTACAATTGACCCCGTACCGTTTTCCCGCAGACGCGCCGGTTACGGTTTAAACAAGGTGTGTGGTCCGTAAACGGCGCGGCCGCGGGAAAAGACCAACTCCAGCCAAGCAGCAAAGAGCACCGCAGGTAATAACGATCCAACGACCCGGAGGGTACCCGGTTGCCCCCGTCCGCGAAGGACAAAAAGAAAAAGACAACGAAGGAACCGATCAGTCTGACTGCATCAGGGTAGGAACTTTGAATTCATTCGTCGAACTGTAGGCGATGATACGTTCACCCTATGCACGGGCGGCAGCGCTAGCCCTGATGCCCCTTGTCTTATTACCTGCAACACCCGCCGTTTCACGTGAAACGGAAAATAACGCCGCTGTTTTCGCTCGATTCCCTGCGCTGTCACCCGACGCCAAGACGGTAGCGTTCAGCTATCAAGGCGATATTTGGAGCGTACCTGCGTCCGGCACCGAGCCAGCGCGGCGAATCACGGCGCACCCGGCCTATGACAGCCGCCCCGCGTTTTCCCCGGACGGAAGCCAAATCGCGTTCCAGTCCACGCGCTACAACGGAAACGATGTATTCGTCATGCCCGCAACGGGAGGCGAACCGCGCCGTGTCACCTACTTCAGTGGGGGGTCGACGCTACAGGGTTGGACGTCCGATGGTAAGTCGTTGCTGGTCGCACAAACCCGCGAATTGCAACGACGCGGCCCGGCGATGTACATCGTGTCTGCGGACGGAAAAGGGCGGGCGCGACCGACGCTATCGGTCTCCAATATGATCTCCGGTACCCTTGCCCACGATAATGAGCGGTTAATTTTTGCGAGGGGATCCGGCGATTGGGAACGGCGTGGCTATCGTGGGGCGGCGAACGCCGACATTTATCTCTACAAGCGAACGCCGAAGCAGTTTGTTCGAATCACTGATTTTGATGGACAGGATCTGTGGCCGCAGGTAATGCCGAACGGCAAAACAGTGATCTATGTTTCCGAGCGTGACGGAACGTATAATCTCTACCAACAAACCATCGGGAGCGGAACAGCGCGCCAGTTGACTCACTACAGCGGCGATGGAGTGCGGTTTCCTTCGCTAAGTGCGAACGGTTCCGCCATCGTTTATGAACACGGGGATCGTATCGGTCTCCTGTCACTGAACGTCACCAAAACAGCGCCCAAAATCGTTCCGATCAAGATCTCCGCCGACGATAAAATAACGGCGGAAGTCACCGAAACACGCACGAACGGTGTGACAAACCTTGCTGTCTCACCGGACAACGAGCAGATCGCACTGGAAATCCAAGGCGACATTTTCGTCGCGGATCGGGATGGGGGCAGGGCGACACGGCTAACTGAGGCGGCAAGCCGGGATGGAGATGTGTCCTGGTCCGCGGACGGCAAAACACTGGTTTATGTCTCGAACCGGGATGGTCGCCCGGAACTCTACTCCGTAACCAGTGCGGATACCGGCGAAGCACGTTTATCCCGATCGCTGAAGCGAAGCACCGCACGAATAACCCAAAATGCCGAGCGTGAGAGCAACACGTCCTACTCGCCCGATGGAAAACGGTTCGCGTTCCTTCGGGGGGATGGGACGTTGATGATCGCGGATGCAAACAGCATCGTCAGTGCAAAGCCACGCATCACCTCGACATTCCCTATCGGTTCCTACAGGTGGTCACCGGATAGTCGCCACATCGTATTCAGTCAGGAAGACGAAGAGTTTAACAGCGAAATTTTCGTCGTCACCGTCGATGGGGACACAAAGCCGGTCAACGTCAGCATGCACCCGCGCAACGATTCCGCGCCGACGTGGTCGCCCGACGGCAATAAACTGTTCTGGACTTCGGAGCGGATGGATCGACGCTACGACTTATACTACGTGTATCTCACCAAGACAGAGGACGAACGAACCGGCGAGGAATGGAACCGAATGCGGGAGAAAGCGAAAGCGCCGAAGAAAAAAGAGGAGGGGACAAAGGGCGATAAACCCGCCGCGCCCCAAATCCCGGCGATCGATTTCGAGGAGATCGAGACCCGCGTACGTCGCCTGACGACGCTCCCCGGAAGTGAAACAGCACCCGTGATCGGCTCGGGCTTAGACGGACACTTAAACGTCGTCTACTCGTCAACCAACAATGCGGAACCGGAACTGACATTACTGGACTTCCTAGATGGCGGCGCGAACGAACGGGAGAAGGTCGCTCCCCCGCGCCGGATCAGTTCCGGCTCGACCTCGAACGTACAATGGTCGGCGGATGGCAAGACGCTATTTTTTCTGTCCGCGACAGGGACCGTCAATTCCGCGGCCGCGACGGGCTCCGACACCAAACCCATCCCATTCCGAGCACGACTTTCGTATAACCGACGCGCCTTACAGACAGCGATCTTCGACGAAGCCTGGGAAACATTATCCGAACAATTCTATGATTCCGAGTTCCACGGCTCGGACTGGAAAGCGCTACGCGCCAAGTACGCTCCGCTCGCCGCATCCGCATCCGACCCGCAGGATTTTTACCAGGTAATTCGTTTATTGATGGGACACCTCAACTCGTCTCACATCGGGATCACGCCGCCGGCATTGCCCTATGAGACTGCAAGCGGAGAGAATCTACCCACCGGTGCGATAGGGGTCATCTGGGACGAGACATACCAGGGTAAGGGGTTGCGTATCGCGCGGGTGATAAAGGGCAGTCCCGCGAGTAAAGCCATAAGCCTTCTCAGAGCGAACGAAACGGTTTCGGCAATAAATGGCACGGAGTTGACGTCCACCACCAATCCCGACGGACTTCTGGCGGATACGGTGAGCGAACGAGTCATCCTTCAGGTAATCGGCACCGATAATAAAGAGCGGGAAGTGGTCATTGAACCGACAACATACGCCGCCGTCCGTGCACTGCTTTACGAAGAGTGGGTTGAGGCGAATCGCAAGCGAACGCACGAACTGTCAGGCGGCAGAATCGCGTACCTTCATATCCGAAGCATGGATAAGGTTAGCCAGGATCGCTTTGAACAGGGTCTGTATGCCGAGGCACATGGCAGAAACGGATTACTGATTGATGTCCGTGATAACGGCGGCGGCTCTACGGCGGATTACCTGCTGACGATGCTGACGATCCCCCGTCATGCTTTTACCATCGGGCGCGATGGGGCACCAGGCTATCCGCAGGACCGGCTGCCGCTGTATCCCTGGAATAAACCGGCGGGCCTGCTTATTAACCAGAATTCGTATAGCAATGCGGAGATCTTCGCGCACGCCTTCCGGACACTCGATAGAGGGCCGATCTTTGGCACACCGACGTTCGGCGCCGTCATCTCCACCGGGGCAAGACGGCTTCTAGACGGCTCATCGGTACGTACTCCAGGCCGTGGCTGGTATAACATTCGAACAGGCGTAAATGAGGAACACACGGGGGCGGAGCCGACGGTGCGCAGAGAACTTTCTCTCGCGGATGAAATAGTGGGGACAGACCCGCAACTCACGGCGGCGGTGAAAGCTCTTTTGGAACGGTCCGTTCCCGTCACGGTACCCGCTCCAAAGCGAGCGCGCTACGCCCGACCATAGTCGGCAATGTTTTTAACATAAACGGCGTCCAGGCTTTGCAAAATTTTGCAAAACCCAGACGCCGATTTTTAGCGGCTAATTAGCGGAGTTGGTCGGCGACAGTGCGGCGAATCATCATTTCTGCGATGGTTTCCGCGCCAACGAAGTAGGTACCGGACTCGATACGCTCGCGCAACGACGCAACGATCCCTTCCCGGACATCGGGCTCGGCTTCACTCTGATGAACAACGTGCTCGATCTCGGAGCGAGTTTCGTTACTGATTGGATCGGTACCGATGATCGGCGACACCGGGCTTTGGCGGGGTTTGTTCGGGGCAGTGGTTATGCCTTCGGTGCGTGCGACACGCACCCACGCGGCACGATCCGATACATTCCCAGTGCTGTTGCTGGTCGTGTCCGGGGCTTCTAATGTTGCCGCGGTATCGCTGTTGTGATGTACTCCGACGAATATGGAAGTACGTACTAAATCTTCACCTGTAATCTGCATTCGTTATTACTCCTTTTGCAACCGACGCCATGTCTCCCGAATACGTGCGGTCCTGAACGTTATGTTTCGCTCTTACACTTATTTTTGGTCGGCAAGCCGTCTAACTACAACTTATTTGTGCTCTTATGCGACACACTATACACAGGCAGTATCCATGCTGTATGACAGTGCTCGGTACTACGGCACCACATTCTCAACCGCCTTTTGACACTATTATTATAGGCGGCTGTTCTACTTTCGTATAGGGTGTTTTCAAGAAATGAGATAAAAATACGTATTTAGGAGTATATCTAGCTCTTCGAAATTCGCGAATTTGGCAAATTCAGGAGCAATCACGCAATTTTTTCTATATACAGAAGTATTTCTACCTAAACCGTTCTCGAAGTGTAGAAAGTTCCAAACCCTCTGGAAGTCGCTCCCGGTTGTGTTGCTCGAACGTACCTTTCCAGCGGTCGTGCAACCACAACCATTGTTCCGGCGTCTTGCGGATTCTCGCTTCCAACCGTGCGTTGACTTCGGTCATCACAGAGGCCAAATCACCCTGCTTATCCCCTGTCTCCGACATGGGTATCAACGGCTCGAAAATGATTCGATATCGATACCCGTGTTCAGGGTCCGCGAAACACCAGCAGGGGATGAGTCCCGCATTCGAACGTCCGGCAAGTAATGCCGGACCCGTGGCTGTCCCGGTGGGGATTCCGAAAAACGGGACAAACACATCCCCACTACTCTGGTCCGGTAAAATTCCCAGGGCCTCGCCACGCTTCAATACGGTGAGCAACCTTTTCGCGGACTCTCCTTTGGCGGAAACCGTGAATCCCGCGCCTTCACGCATCCGTTTTGCCCAAGCCGAGAAGGATTCATCCTCCGGGTTTCGCACTACGACAGTGAGTGGGACTCCCCGCGACACGATATATCGCCCGAGCATTTCCCAGTTCCCGAAGTGCGCGGTGCAAATCACTACCCCGCGCTTTTCCCGTAGTAGCGGTTCTATGTTTTCGTCCCATCCTTCGACCGATAGAATGAGCGCGTTCAGGTCATCGGGATTCTTCAGTAGGGGACCGCGCAAAAAGTCTACCGCCATGATGCAGAAGTGTCGGAATACATCCCGTACGATCCTGTTTCGTTCTGCTTCGGTGAGGGTGTCACCATACACGAACCGCAAGTTTTTGAACGCAGTGTTGCGCGCCTTTTTGGCGAAACGGAACGCGAGATCCCCAAGGACACGACCATAACCGACGGCTTTGCTACGAGGGACGGTTTGTACCCGTCGCTCGATAAAGGGGATCAGATTCAGCAGAAATCGTTGCCATGTCTTGGTGCGGGACTTGTCCGGCGACTCGGCGGGCAGTACGATATCGGTTTCGGTGTTGCTCATGAGATAAGGCGTATTATATCGTTTTCCTCAAGTAACCTGTTTCACGTGGAACATCAAGGCGCCGTTTTTAGCGGCGTCGCCAGTACACGGTCTACCCGGTGTCCGTCCATGTCCAAGATCTCGAACGAGATTTCGCCCCAGTCGAATCGCTCACCGACCGAAGGGATATGGCCCAAACGCGCCATGATAAAACCACCCAGCGTATTATAGGCACCTATATCTTCCGGAACAATCTTCAAATTCATTACGCGAAGCATCTCCTCTACAGCGAGCATGCCGTCCAGAAGCCAGGAGCCGTCCGCGCGTTCGACCGCGGAAAAGTCTTGTTCCTGTATTTCCGCTGCGCTGGGGACCTCGCCCACTATCCCTTCCAAAACATCGTGGAGTGTCAGTAAACCGACTACGTTACCGTATTCATCCACGACCAACGCGATATGCGTTCCCTGCGACGCGCGAAAGAGTTCCAGCATCTTCAAGGCATGCATGGTTTCCAGTGCATACATCGGCTTTTCGGTGATAGCACGCAGATCAACAATTTCGCCATTCACTCCCGCTTGCCACACCCGTTTGAGAACCGTTACCCCGATAACGTTGTCCATACCGCCGTCACAAACCGGAAACGCCGAAAAATCGGACACCGCGATTTTGAGTTGATTTTCCGCCCATTCGTCCGTGACATCCAGAAAAACAACCTCGCGGCGCGGTGTCATCAAAACCGACACCCGCCTGTCCGCGGTCCGGAAAACGCGCTCTACAATCTCGCGCTCTTCCTCCGCGAACGCACCGACAGTGACGCCCTGCCCGATGAGTATGTTGATCTCGTCTTCGGTCACGGGTTGCTCCGCAGTTTCCCGAATACCGAACACACGCAACAATCCTTTGGTTGAGATCGAGAGTACCCATACCAGCGGCGAGGCGAATTTCGACAGGAGATTCATCGGCTTAGCAATGCGCACCGAGATCGCCTCGGCATTTGCGAGCGCGAGTGTTTTCGGGATCAACTCACCGACTACGAGCGAAAGATAAGTGATGAGAGCGACGACGACAATGAAACCGAGCGACTGACTTAGCGAGGGTGGGGTGCCCAGACGAACAAACCAGGCGGTCAAATCTTTGGACAGTCCTACTCCGCCGAAGGCTCCGGCAAGAATACCGATAAGGGTAATCCCGATCTGCACCGTAGACAGAAAGCGGTTAGGTTCGCGCGCAAGATCCAGGGCGACTTTAGCGGCGTCGTCCCCCGCCTCCGCGCGCTGTTGCAACCGCGCCCGGCGCACAGAAACGATCGCCGTTTCCGACATGGAGAACACGCCGTTGAGAACCGTCAGGAATAAAATCAAACCAATTTCAAAGAGATTACCCATGCGTGGTACAGGTGTCCTCGATGCGAACCAACCATAACGGTTTTTTCAAACTAGCATACCCGGTGTATTTAAGAAACCGGATTTCAGAGGAAATACTCGGGCCGATCTGAGAAACCGGCGCGGTATGCAAACCCGTGAATAAAACGGGATGCCCACCAAACTTACGAAAAATTCGGAACTTTCCTATCCCTTCCCTTGCCAACTGCTTCCTATTCGCGGTACACTTGCTACGGTTTTGGCAGACTGTCGCTGTGAGTGCTAATCGCAATGAGGCCTCCAAAGCTAACCAAACGAAACATTTTACAAGTGCACGAAAGGTCGCAAATCCCATGCTCAAACCATTAGGTGATCGCGTAGTAGTTAAACCCGTGGAAGCGGAATCGGTCTCCGCTGGTGGTATCTTCCTCCCGGATTCGGCGAAGGAACGTCCCCAACAGGCTATCGTTGTCGCTGTCGGACCCGGTAAAACCCTCGACAACGGGACCACAGTCGCGGTTGAAGTCAAAGAGGGCGACAAAGTCGTTTACAGTAAGTACGGCGGAACCGAAATCAAAGTGGGCGGCGAGGAAGTTGTCATTCTCCGCCAGGACGACATTCTAGGAGTGGTTGAAGGTTAGTAAGCAGTTTTCAGTGTCCGGTAGATGGCGCCCTGATAGGCATCCCGCATCTGCCGCATAACGATGAACTACTGAACAATACTTATCACGAACGTACAAAATTACTGGAGAAAAATATGGCAGCAAAAGACTTACAATTTAACGAAGCAGCACGGCGTTCTTTAGAGCGTGGTGTGAACATCCTCGCCGATGCGGTCAAAGTGACCCTCGGGCCGAAAGGACGCAACGTCGTTATCGAGAAGAAATTCGGTAGCCCGTCGATCGTCAATGACGGCGTGACCATCGCGAAAGAGATCGAAGTTTCCGATGCGTTTGAGAACATGGGCGCGCAACTCGTCCGCGAAGTCGCCTCCAAAACGAACGATGTCGCCGGTGACGGAACCACTACCGCCACTGTCCTCGCGCAAGCGATCGTCAAGGAAGGCATCCGCAACGTCGCCGCAGGATCCAACCCGATGCTGATCAAGCGGGGCATCGATAAAGCGGTCGCGGTCGCGATCGAAGCCGTTAAAGCGTCCTCGACCCCGGTCGAAGGCTCCGACGCCATTGCGAACGTCGCCACGATCTCCGCGAACGATGCCACCATCGGCAAGTTAGTCGCGCAGGCGATGGACGCGGTCGGCAAAGACGGCGTCATCACGGTCGAGGAGTCCAAGGGCACCACAACCAGCCTCGACCTCGTCGAAGGCATGCAGTTCGACAAGGGCTACATCTCCCCCTACTTTGTCACCGACACCGAGCGGATGGAAGCCGTCTTCGAGGAGCCATATATCCTGCTCTTCGAAAAGAAGATCTCTTCCGTACAGGATCTGCTCCCGGTTCTGGAAAAGACGGTCAAGGGCGGCGGCAATCGCCCGGTCGTGATCATCGCCGAGGACGTGGACGGCGAAGCATTGGCTACCCTGGTCGTCAACAAGATTCGCGGCATCCTGAACGTCGCGGCGGTCAAGGCCCCCGGATTCGGCGACCGACGCAAGGCGATGATGGAAGACCTCGCGGTCCTGACCGATGGTAAGTTCATCACCGAGGACCTCGGCTTGAAACTCGAATCGATTGATCTTACCTATCTCGGTCGTGCCAAGCGTGTCGTGATCACCAAAGACGAGACCACCATCGTCGAGGGTGCCGGCTCGCAGCAAGCGATCCAGGGGCGTATCGCGCAACTCAAGTCGCAGATCGAAAAATCGGACTCCGACTACGACCGCGAAAAACTGCAGGAACGTCTCGCCAAACTATCCGGCGGCGTGGCGGTAATCCAGGTCGGTGCGGCTACCGAAACCGAACTCAAGGAAAAGAAACTCCGCATCGAGGACGCACTCAACGCGACCCGCGCGGCAGTGGAAGAGGGAATCGTCCCCGGCGGCGGTACCGCGCTTCTGAAAGCAATCGACGCAGTAAACGCGGCGGAGTACATCGGCGACGAGAAGATCGGCGCACAGATCATCGCGCGTGCGCTCGAAGCACCACTTCGCACCATCGCGGAGAACGCCGGTCAGGAAGGCTCCGTCGTTGTCAACCGTGTCCGCGAAGGCGGCCTGGGCTACAACGCCGCGACCAATGAATATGTCGACCTGCTCGCGGCAGGCGTCGTCGATCCGGCGAAGGTGACTCGCTTCGCGCTCCAGAACGCGGCATCCATCGCGGGCTTGGTCTTAACCACCGAAGCCCTGATCGCCGAGAAGCCACAGAAGGAAGCCCCGGCTCCGATGGGCGGCGGCGGTGGAATGGGCGGCATGGGCGGCGGCATGGGTGGCATGTACTAAGCTGGTGATGCGACTGGAGGAGTGATCCTCCGGGAAACAAAGGCAGCGGGCGTAGCATTCCAAAAGGGAATGTTATGCCCGATGCCTTTGCTTCGTTCTTACGGTGGCGGATTAGCTGGCTCTGTTCGCCCCTTGCGGTAAAATGTCTCTGTGATTCGCTCGGAAAAAACGGAATATCTTCGTACCCTGTATAACTTTTCTTGCGGGTATTGTGGCGTGACGGAAGCAGACACCGGCGGGTATCTGACCCGTGACCATTTCAAGCCTCTTACCAAGGGCGGGCGTAATAGTATAGACAACATGGTCTATTCCTGTGCCCATTGCAACCAGAGCAAGGGCGACTACTTTTCCGATGACCACCAGGAACGTTTGCTACATCCACTTCATGACAACCTAGCGGAGCATCTGCATCGGGACGAGGACGGCTTTTACCACCCTTCATCTACGCTCGGTGCGGTCTATGTCCGGGTTATGAACCTCAGTCGAACCCCTTATAAGTGTTCCACGTGAAACCTACATCCTGTGGTTTGAGTTTCACGTGGAACACTCAGAGTTGTGCCTTCCGCGTGTGCCAGTCAGTCACAGATTCGTAGGCGTGGGCGATCTTGAGCAATGTCTCCTCGCCGAACGCCGGTCCCATCAGTTGCAACCCGATAGGCAATCCGTTCGCGTCGAAACCGCAACATTGGGAGAGTGCCGGAATGCCCGCCATGTTCGCCGGGATTGTACAAATGTCGGAAAGTTTCATCGCCAGCGGATCGTCCGATTTTTCCCCGATACCAAATGCGGTGGTAGGGACCGTGGGCGTGACGATGGCGTCGAAGTCGGCGAACACGCGCTCGAAATCACGGGCGATCAGCGTACGAACCTTTTGCGCTTTCGCATAGTACGCGTCGTAGTAGCCTGCAGATAGCGCGTAAGTGCCGACCATAATCCGCTGCTTCACTTCCGCACCAAAACCCTGTGAGCGTGTGGCGAGGAACATTTCCTCGTGTCCGGCGAACTTCCCTTCGGGACGGAAGCCGAACCGCACGCCGTCATAACGGGCGAGGTTGGAGGACGCTTCGGCGGGCGCAACGATATAGTAGGCGGCAAGCGCGTAATCCGTCGAGGGGAGGGACACTTCATCCACGACCGCACCCAGCCCGCGTAGTATGCCGATAGCGGCCATCACCGACGCACGCACCTGGGAGTCGAGTCCTGCCCCGAAGTATTCCCGCGGAACCCCGATCCGTAGCCCGGCGATGTCGCCGGTGAGTGCCGCCCGGTAATCGGGGACCGGGAGCGGTACACACGTCGAATCACGCCCATCGCCCCCAGCAATAACCGAAAGAAGTAGCGCCGCATCCGTGACATTCCGGGCGAACGGCCCGATCTGATCCAGGCTGGAACCGAACGCAACCAGGCCGTAGCGCGAAACACGTCCATACGTCGGCTTGATGCCGACCAGCCCGCAATAGGACGCCGGCTGGCGAATAGAACCGCCGGTGTCAGAGCCGAGGGACAGCGGCGCGGATAACGAGGCAACCGCCGCCGCCGAGCCGCCCGACGATCCGCCGGGTACTTTGGTCCGGTTCCACGGGTTGCGCGTCACGAAAAGCCCGCTATTTTCCGTGGAACTGCCCATCGCGAACTCGTCCAGATTCGTTTTACCGACGGGGACAAGGCCCGCGGCATTCAACTTCTCAACCACCGCGGCGTCGTACGGCGGTTTCCACTGTGCCAGAATCTTACTCGCGCAGGTGGTCGGAACGCCTTCGGTACAAAGGTTGTCCTTCAGCGCAACGGGAACACCGGCGAGCAGGGACAGCGTTTCGCCTCGTCGGCGCGCCTCGTCGACGCGGTCCGCCGCCGCCCGCGCAACATCCGCAGTGACGGTGATATAAGCGCGGACACCGGTGGCCTCGTCAGGGTCGGTAGCTTCGATGCGGCGCAGGTGCGCGTCGGCGACTTCCCGGGCAGAGACGGTGCCGGATGCGATAGAGGTGGCGATCTCGGACGCGGTTAGTTCGTAAAGTTCAGACATAATATTACTCGCTCATCACCTGAGGAACGACGAATCCGCCCATCCATGGGTCCGTCCGGGGACCCTCCGCAAGGGCAACCTCACGCGGCAGACTCGGTTTGATCACGTCATCGCGCAAAAGAGCAGCGACCGGCACGGCGTGGCTCATCGCGGGAACATCCTCGGTATCGAGTTCCTGCAACCGCTCAAACTGTGTGAGGAGATCGTTCATCTGATGTGTATAGCGATCAATTTCTGTGTCGGTGAGGGCAAGACGGGCGAGGGTGCCCACCTTCTTGATGTCGTCGGTGGTAAGAGTCATTTCCCGCTATTATAGCACGCCGTGACCCGGAGAAACTAACCGCCAAGGCGCCTCAGCGAACTTGGCGCCTTGGCGGTTAAACCCGTTATAATATCAGTAGCGACGATGATACCTCTACCTACCGGCACCGTCACGTTTTTGTTCACCGACATCGAGGGCAGCACGCGGCTCTGGGAGAAGCATCCGGTCGCGATGCGTGAAGCGTTATCCCGGCACGATGCCCTGGTCCGGGATGCCGTGGAATCGTCCAGCGGAGTGGTTTTCCGCACGGTCGGGGATGCGTTCTGCTCGGCGTTCGCGGTGGCGACGGACGCGCTACGCGCCGCAATAACCGCACAAATCGCTCTGCAAAAAGAGCCCTGGTCCGCCCAGGTACCGATCCGTGTCCGGATGTCGCTACACATCGGCGCCGTCGAACAGGAGCGCAACGACTATGTCGGCGCACCGCTCAACCGGATCGCCCGCCTCCTCGCCATCACGCATGGCGGGCAGACAGTGCTGTCGCAGGCGGTGTATGAACTGGTGCGCGACCATCTACCGGATGGGGTGAACCTGCTGGCACTCGGTGCCCACCGCCTCAAAGACCTTTCTCGTCCGGAAACGGTGTACCAACCGACGCACCCGGATCTACAAACCGTATTCCCCCCGCTTCGCTCACTGGGTAGCCCCGACCTTCCCAACAACCTGCCGGAACAGTTCACCTCGTTTGTCGGGCGCGTACGCGAAATAGCCGAGATTGATCGCCTCCTCCCGCACACCCGCCTGCTTACCCTTGTCGGACCGGGCGGCGTAGGAAAAACACGATTATCGCTTCAGATCGGCGCGAATGTTCTGGACCGATATGATCACGGGGTTTATCAGATTGAGCTTGCCGCGCTCACCGAACCGGAGCAGATCACGGCGGCGGTCGCCCGCACTCTCGCGGTGCGCGACACCGGAACGGAGTCTACCGAAGTCGCACTGCGAAAAGCGTTGGCTGAAAAGAATATCCTGCTCATTTTAGACAACTGTGAGCATCTGATTACGGAATGTGCCCGCTTCGTGCGAGCACTCTGCGCCGCCTGTCACGGGGTATCTGTACTGTCGACATCGCGCGAACCGCTCAACGTTGCCGGTGAGCAGATATACCGGGTCACACCACTGGCAGCACCCTCACCAATGAATGTTGCCGGGGGCAACGAGTGGGGCACGCACGAAATGCTCGGGCAAATCAATTCCACGGGGGACCATTCCTCGCACCCTACGGCATACTCCCTTTCCCAGTACGAAGCCGTTCGTTTATTTATCGAACGGGCGGAGTTGCAACGCCCTGATTTCGCGGTCACGAATGCAAACGCGCCAACGGTCGCCGAACTCTGCTACCGTCTGGACGGCGTTCCACTTGCCATCGAACTCGCCGCAGGACGGCTACGGGCGATGTCGCTGGACGAGATAACGGCGCGACTCGACGAGCGGTTCCGTTTGCTCAAAGGGGGGACCGCACGGCGTTGCCGCGCCAGCAAACGCTCCGTGCGCTGGTGGACTGGAGTCATGACCTCCTTTCGGATGATGAGCGCATTCTTTTACGCCGCCTTTCGGTATTTGTCGGCGGCGCGAGTTTCGAAGCTGTGGAGCAAGTTTGCGGGGAAAAAGTCTCGTCCGGAACGGGTGCAACGCTGGACAAATCCGATATTCTCGATCTGTTGCTGGATTTGGTATCGAAGTCGCTGGTAGTATTAGATGAGGGGAGCGGAACGACGCGATACCGACTCCTGGAAACGGTGCGGGATTACGCGTCCGAAAAGCTAGAACGAAGCGGCGAGAAAGACGAGATGCAGGACCGTTTTATCGCCTGGTGTGTCGCATTCGTCACGCGCTTCGATGCCGAGTCTACCCCCGCGACCCGCACAGGATGGCTGAAGCGGATCGACCCCGAATATCCGAATCTGCGTTTCGCTCTGGGGCGAGGCAACGACCCGCTTCTGCGCCTTTGTGCCGGTCTTTGGCATTTCTGGGAACCGCGGGGTCTGCTCCGTGAAGGGCGATACTGGTGTGAAAAAGCCCTGCAAGTCCCCGTCGATAATAACCCCGAATATGTCGATCTCGGCGCGAAGGTGTTGAAAGGGATCGGCTGGCTCGCACAAAATATGGGGGAGTTTGCACTGGCGAAGCAGTGGCTCAGTGACGCCCGCGAAATCTATACGCGCAACAACGACCAGAAAGGTCTCGGAGGCGTCCTGAATCTGCTCGGGGCGGCGGCGTACTATCGCAACGAACTCGATGAAGCCCGGCAGCTGTTCGGCGAGAGTATACGGATTCGCAGAGAAACCGGGGAAAGGCTCGGTTTGGGATCCGCGCTCAACAACCTGGGCAACATTTCCTACCGGATCGGCGATCACGACGAAGCAGAGCGGTGCTACCGTGAAAGCACGGAAATTATGCGCGAGGTCGGGGACGAGCGAAACCTGTCGCTGACACTCAGCAATATTGCCAGCATTGTCAGTGCCCGCGGCGACTTCGATGCGGCAGAGGCGATGATGCGCGAGTGTCTGGAGATTCGGCAACGGTTGGGCGACTTACGCAGTGTCGGGAACTCGTTCTACAACCTCGGGGTGCTGAACCGATTCCGGGGCGACCATTCCAAGGCGCAGTCCCTCTTGGAGCAGTCGATCGCACTACGCCGTAAAATTGAGGACGGCTACGGCCTTGCGCGTTCCCTCACCGTGCTGGGCGGCACCCACGCCGACCTGGGCAATTATACGCTGGCGCGTGAATCGTTGCGTGAAAGTCTACAACTTCATCGGCGGATCGAGGATCACATAGATGTTATCGAAGCCCTCGAAGAATGGGGGATACTCCTTTCCCGCGAGAACGATTCGATGGGCGCGGCCCGAATCTGGGGATGTGCTTCGGTTTTGCGCCAAAAAGAGAACGCGGCACGATTGCGCGAACACGTGGCTGCGTTCGCACGGATCCAGGCGCGGGCAAAAGAATCTATCACCATGGACGACTGGGAAGCGGCATGGCGGGAAGGCGAGTCCATGTCGCTGGACGACGCGTTTGGTACGCTACTCGGCTGACAAAAAAACCGCGCTACTCCAACAGCGGGGCAACGCGGCGGTTGTTTCACATGAAACCTATATTTATCACATAGGTTTCATGTGAAACAAAAGACACTATTTCTTGAAGCGTCGGCGGGCAACCATTCCCAGTCCGGCAGTCATTACACCACCGACAAGGAGCGGCAAGGTTCCGGCTTCGGGTACTACGACCGGCGTGATTGCGAGGCTATATACGCCAGT
>JACMMA010000711.1 GCA_014379275.1 Armatimonadota bacterium
GCCGGTTGGAACAATTTTCGCGCCATGATCACCGGGTACGAACTATCACGCCATGACTACAAAACCCTCGAATAGCGAGCCGGTCCCCTGCCCCGCCTGCGGCGGTTTGCATCCCCCCGAATCGGTGTTCTGTCCCCACTGTGGGAAAGCGGTCGGGGGATTGCGTTACGTTCGGGAGGAGTTCGAGGCGACGCGGCGCCGTTATGAGCAGTTCGCCGATGTTGTGACCCGTTTCGTCAGTGCGCCCTCGTACTTCGGCGTTCATATTCTCTGGGTCGCGGTTTGGATGGTATTGAATTCCGGTGTAGTGATGGCGGTGCGCCGCTTCGACGACCCGCCGTCCTACAACCTGCTCGCGCTGTTGCTTTCCATCGAAGCGATTTTTTTGACCGGATTCCTGTTAGTCAGCCAAACGCGGGAAGCGGACTACGAGCGCAAGCGTGCCGAACTGGATTACGAAACCGCGGTGCAAACGAACCGAATTTTGTCGGATATGAGTACCCGCCTGGACGATATCGCTTCCCGTATGGAGCGAATCGAGGCGGATTTGCGTAAAGAAAGTTAGAAGAAGTAAATGTCGAACCCGAGCGATAAAAGAAGAAAGTTTGTCACGTTTCAGATGCCGTCGAAACGTCCCCTTGAGACGGCTCCGGTCCCGCGTTTAACGCCGCGCGAAGAGTGGGAACGCAAGGAAGCGGTTCCGGCAATACCGGCGTCGCCCGAGGACGACGCGCGCATCCGCCGCATGTCGCGCCGCTCGCTCTTGTGGGCGGGAGTCACTCTGGCGGGCACGCTCGGCGGTTTGTGGGCTTTCAACCGCAATGAAACGACCGCCGGTGGCGAGACTAGAGGCGTGTACGTCCCGCTCGTAGACGGCACGAAGGCACCATTCCGGAAAGCACTGGGGTTTAACGAGGTGGTGGCCCGCAATCTGTTTTTTTCCCCGACCCACATGGCACAGGAGTTTCCGCTTTCGGCAGCAATAACACCGCGCAACAACTATCACGGGGATACGCCGCAGATCGATACCGACTTCTGGTCGCTGACCATTGAGGGGGAGAAAAATCAGACGGAACCACGCGCGATTGCCCTTGCCGACATCAAGACATTGCCGGAAGTCTCGCAAACCACGGAACTGAAATGCATCGAGGGGTGGAGCGCGATCACGAACTGGACCGGCGTTCGATTCTACGATTTTCTGCGTAAGTTTCCGCCTCCCGAAGGCACCAAGTATATCGGCATGTTCTCCGAACCGGAAGGTCAGGAAGACACATGGTATTACATCGGTCTCGATATCGAATCGGCGATGCACCCGCAGGCACTGCTTGCATATGCGATGAACGGTGAGACGCTGGATGCGGAACACGGCGCGCCGTTACGCCTGATAATGCCGCACAAATACGGCATCAAGAACATCAAATTAATCACGCGAATGACGTACACTAATGAACGACCGGCGGACTACTGGTATGACCGGGGTTACGATTGGTACGCAGGTTTATAGAAGGTTACATAGTATGAAACGATCTTTATTTATGCTGGCGGTAGCGGGCATTTTGGCACTGCCCCTGTTCGCGACGGGGTGCGCTAGCGAGGCGGTACAGGCGCAGAATTTCGGACGACCTAAGGCCGCTCCGTTGAGTGCGGCGAAGGTTGCATACCCGCAAAAAAATAACGACACGCCGACACCCAAGGTTACGTTACCGGTGAACGAGTGGAAAAAGCGGATGGACCCGCAGACGTTCTCCGTAACGCGGGAAGCGGATACAGAGGCGCCCTACAAGAATCGCTACTGGGATCTGCACGAAACCGGCACGTTCCAATGCGCGGCCTGCGGTTTGAACCTGTTTTCGTCGGAGACGAAGTTTGAAAGCAATACCGGGTGGCCGTCGTTTTATGAGCCGCTCGCGAAAAATCGTGTGGCGGAACACAAGGATAATCTGCTCGGTTACGTGCGTACCGAAGTCGTCTGTGCCCGGTGCGACTCGCATTTGGGACATGTTTTCGATGACGGGCCCAAACCGACCGGCCTGCGCTACTGTATGAACAGCGCGGCTCTCGTGTTCGCAAAGAAAAAGTAAAACAGGAGAAGACCTATGGAAACAGCAAACCCGAACCAGTTATCGGAGGTCGCGGCGCCGCAGGCGGATAACACCTCACCGACTCCCAAGGTGGTGAAGACAAAAGAAGAGTGGCGTGGGCTTTTGCCTGCCGGTGTTTATCGTGTCGCTCGCGAATCCGGGACCGAGCCGGCATTCCGCAACGCGTACAATGGCATCCACGACAAAGGCGTCTTTCAATGCGCCTGTTGCGGCCTGGAGCTATTCACCTCGGAAGCGAAATTCGACAGCGGCACCGGATGGCCCTCATTCTTCGCACCCATCGCGCCGGAGCGCGTCCTGGACCACCAGGATACCTCCTACGGGATGATACGGGACGAAGTCGCTTGCGCCCGCTGTGACGCCCACCTGGGTCACGTTTTCGACGACGGACCGCAACCGACCGGCTTACGCTACTGCATGAACAGCGCGTCCCTCGTCTTCAGCCAAAAGTAATTCGTTTTAACCGCCAAGACGCCAAGGTCGCCAAGACCGGAAGGGGGAGAAGAGAGATTAAACCACAGAGGCACGGAGGGCACAGAGGCCAGAGGGGAAGAAGATTTTTGAGTTCGGGGCATCGCTCGATAAATACGACGGTCCGCCGAATCTGATGAAACCTATCTTAAAAATCTCTCCCTCCGGCCTCTGTGCCCTCCGTGCCTCTGTGGTTTAATCTCTCTTCTCCCCCTTCCGGTCTTGGCGACCTTGGCGTCTTGGCGGTTAAAACGAATTACCGGCGGCGGCGTTTGCCCCGGCGGGGGCCGGGGGCTTCGGCCTGGGCTTGTGCCGCCGTGATCTCGCCGACCGATTCCTGTGCATCTATGAATGCCTGCATCGTTTCTTCGTCGCCCGGCGTTTCCGGCAGTCCCATGATCACGATTCCGTGCGGAACAGGGCGCGAGGGAAGGTTTGCCGCCGTATGTCCGGTGACGATGATCTTGCTGTCGAAAACGATCGAGGTCGAGAACCCGGAGTCGACCAGGACCGCTTCCACCAGCCCCGCCTCCGCAGCCGCGCGGGCGAGGGCTTCCGTGGAAATGACTTCCAGCGAACCGACCAGTGCCACCTCGCCGTCTGCTGTGACGCCGAAGCAAGCGCGGCGGCGCGGATCGTTAAAGTCGGTCGCGGCATATGCCTGCATCTGCTTCCTCGTGCGAGGCTCGCCGTTATGGACGATCCAGGCACCGCCCAGGAACGTGTCCGTGTAATCCGGCAGGATTGCCTGCACCGCTTCCTCGTTGTTCATCCAGCCCGGCTGAAACGGTACGAACACGATGGCGTCTTTGCCGATGATTACCAGCGGGCGGTTCTTGAGCTTAGGTAGGTGCGAGGCGAACGCTTCCGGATAAAATTCCGTGTCGTTGCTCGCCTTAGACGGACCGATCAAAACATTGTTCGTACCCCGTAGGGCGGCGTCGGCGAAGAATGTGCCGTTCATCCCGGCGACGCCGCCAGCTTGCTCCACAAACTCCCCGACGCTCTGGCGGCTTTCCAATCCGCGGAACGTTTGCGGCTTTCCGCCGTACACCACGCCGAGTTTTACGCCGTCAAATTCCTGAACCTTCAGGCGGACAGAATTCGTGGTCGTCAGTGTCACATCAACCACCGCTGCAGGCGCGTTTTCGGTCGCTTTTTCGCAGTCCTCGAATGCGGTTTTCAGCCGCGTGTGAATATAGCGATTTACGGTCATGATGTCCGGCGATTCTTCCGCGGGACCGTTCACGATCGTGAACGCCATGGTGTATCCGGCGCGCTCTGCCGCCTCAAAGGTCGCTTTGTCCCCCGTGCCGTTCGGGTACGCAAAATACGGGACCGGGTGTCCGAGTTCCGCTTCCAGAAGGGCTTTGGATTCCGTCAGTTCCCGCTCCTGCTCTTCTATCGGCTGTTTCGCCATGTCGGTGGGGTGCGACAGCGTGTGGGACGCGATGGTTACTAAGGGGTCGGCGTCCAAGGCTTTGAGCGTTTCCCAATCCATCTTCGGGTGCGCCCCGGTTTTGTCGCCGACGAAATTGGTGTGCACGAACATCGCGGACGGATATTGTCGCTCTTTGAGGATCGGATACGCGATGTCGTTGAAGCCCTGATAGTTGTCATCGAACGTCAGCACGACCGATTTCTCGGGCACCTCTTCGCCACGTGTCAGATGGCGGTGCAACTGCTCTAGCGAGATCGGGGTCGCGCCCTGCTCGGCGATCCAATCCATCTGTTCGATGAACTCTCGCTCGGTGATGTCGAACCAGACCGAACCTCGCCCCCGTTTTTTGATGATGTCATGGTACATGATCACCGGAATGCGTGTCGCGAGAGAGCGACCATTCATCGGGGCGTACACGGTCTTATCAAATTCGGCGGAAAGGAGCGAAACCGGGTCAGGGGAAGCGGATGGTGCGGGGGACGCCACCACTGAGACCGGCGAGACAACCGGCGTCGGCTTGGCGATGAGTTTGCGCATGGTGTCGCAACCGGACACGACGAGCGAAATGGACACGAGAACGGTAAGAATCAGTGCGGTGAAGCGTGAGCGAGACAAAAGGCGAACCCTCCGGGCCTATTTTATCGTGCCGATCCCGTTCCGGCATGTAGCGAACTACGACTTGCCATTCATTTTGGGCTATACTGTGCCTTACGAACAACCCCAACGAAACGATATCTTATTATGGACGAACCACAAGCAGCACAAATCGAGCATTCCGGCATTGTCCCGGAGCGGCTCGAAAAATTACGACATTTACAGGCGGCAGGACTGGACCCGTTCGCTCCGGAGACGTTTGACCGCACCCACCTTTTAGCCGAAGTGTATGACAAATGTGACGCGATGCTCGAACAAACCGTCCGGGTTGCCGGGCGCATCGTCGGCATCCGCTGGATGGGCAAAGCCGCGTTCATGACGCTCCAGGACGACGCCCCGGTCGGCAATCCCGGTCGCGCCCAGTTATATGTACGGCGCGACGAGATCGGCGAAGAAACATACGACGCGTTAAAGCACGGGCTCGACATCGGCGACTTCGTCGGTTCGACGGGATTTGTGTTCCGCACCAAAACGAACGAGCCGTCGGTGCATGCCCAGTCGCTCACGCTACTCGCCAAGGCGCTACGCGACGTCGGAGCCGCTCTGGGTAAAGAATACATCAAGGACGACGGCACCGAGGGCGAGGCGAACCGCGCGTCCGACACCGAAATGCGCTACCGACAGCGGTATATGGACCTGTTCGTCAACCGGGACGCCCGTGAAGTGCTGGTCAAGCGGCTGAAAATCACCCGCGCGGTGCGCGAGTTTCTGGACGGCGAGGGGTTTCTGGAAGTAGAAACGCCGGTCCTGCAAATCGAAGCCGGTGGCGCTACCGCACGCCCGTTCCACACGCACCATAACGCCCTGGATCTGGACCTGCACCTGCGTATCTCGCTGGAACTGCCGCTCAAACGCTTGATCGTCGGCGGACTCGACCGCGTGTATGAGATCGGCCGGGTGTTCCGTAACGAGGGCATCTCGACGCGCCACAACCCCGAGTTTACGTTGCTGGAGTTTTATCAGGCGTATACCAACCTGGAAGGTATGATGGACATCAACGAGCGCATGTTCCGCCATATCTGCCGCTCCGTGACGGGCGAAGACACGTTGACTCTGCCGGACGGCACCGTGATCGATTTCGGCAAAACCTGGGAACGGCTCCCGATGCTTTCCGGGATTGAGCAAAACGCGGGCATTTCTCCTGATTCGTTCGGCTCGCTCGATTCGGCGAAGGCGGCGATGGCGAAGGTGGGCATCGACCCGGCAAAGGAAACGATGGTCGGCGGCATTATCGAGAAGTTACACGAAGTGTTCACCGAACCGAAACTGATCCAGCCGACGTTCATCACGGACTTCCCGCTCGACACGTCGCCGCTCGCCCGCAAACGTCCCGACAACCCGAATTTGACGCGGCGGTTCGAGATATTCATGACGGGGAAGGAGATCGGGAACGCGTTCTCCGAGATCAACGATCCGCTCGATCAGCGGGAGCGGTTCGAGTCGCAGGTCGCCCAGCGCGAAGCAGGCAACACCGAGGCACAACCGATGGACGAAGACTTCCTACGCGCCCTGGAATACGGGATGCCGCCAACGGGTGGCTTCGGCATGGGTCTCGACCGCGTCTCGATGATATTCACCGGCGCGGCGAGCATCCGCGACGTTATCCTGTTCCCCCTTCTTCGCCCGGAGAGGATTTAACCGCCAAGACGCCAAGGTCGCCAAGACCGGAAAAGTTTTAGAGATTTTTCTCTCCCCCCTCTCCGGTCTTGGCGACCTTGGCGTCTTGGCGGTTAAAAAACTAAAGCGTAGCGAATGCAGCATCGGCAACGTTTGCGATGTGGTCGTACCCCTCGGGCGTTATGGCGGCGGACGCGAACGCGGCCTCGAACTGCGAAGGGGGCAGATACACGCCCCGGTTCAACATCTCGCGGAAGAAACGACCGAAGCGGTCCGTATCGGATGTTTTTGCCGAGGTGTAATCCGTGACCGGTTGATCGGTGAAAAACACCGTGAACATGGAGCCGACCTGATTCACCGTTACCGGAACATCGGTATGTTTGGCGGACTCACGGAGGCGCTCGCATAATGTCGTGACTTGTGTTTCCAGGTAGTCATACGGCGGTTGCTCGCGAAGCTTTCGTAGCATGGCGCGTCCGGCGGCGACGGCGAGCGGATTTCCGGATAACGTTCCCGCCTGATACACCGGACCGACCGGTGCGACGCAATCCATGATCTCGGCACGTCCGCCATAAGCGGCGAGCGGCAGCCCCCCGCCTACGATCTTGCCCAGCGCACACAAATCCGGCGTGACGCCGAATCGCTCCTGTGCGCCGCCGTAGGCGAGGCGAAACCCGGTCATCACTTCGTCGAAGAGCAACAGAACGCCGTGTTCGCGCGTCAGGGCACGCAGACCTTGGAGAAAGCCCGATGCGGGCGCGACACAGCCCATGTTGCCGGCAACGACTTCCAGCGCGACAGCCGCGATGTCGCTGTCCGATTCGAGCAGGGTCGCCACCGCGTCAAGATCGTTGAACGGCAACGTCAGCGTCCCCGCCGTCACTCCCGCCGGGACGCCCGCCGAGTCCGGGAGACCGAACGTCGCCAGACCACTCCCCGCTTTGGCGAGGAGCCCATCGCTATGTCCGTGATAACACCCTTCGAATTTGACGATCTTGTTTTTGCCGGTGTAGCCGCGCGCCACACGCAGGAAACTCATCGCCGCCTCCGTACCGGACGAAACCAGTCGCACCTTCTCGACGCTCGGTACCGCATCGCGTATTTCCTCGGCGAACAAAACCTCCGCCTCCGTAGACGCGCCGAACGTAGTCCCGCGCGCCATCACCTCGTTGACCGCCGACAAAATCACCGGGTCCGCGTGCCCGAAAATAAGCGGTCCCCAGGAGCCTACCAGATCCAGATACCGGTTACTGTCCACATCAACGAGATACGCGCCTTCGCCCCGCTCGATAAACAGTGGATCGCCCCCCACGGAGCGGAACGCGCGCACGGGAGAGTTCACCCCGCCGGGAATCACCTGGTTCGCACGGGTAAAAAGTTCCGCACTGCGGGTGCGGTTCAAATCATTCGTCATAA
>JACMMA010000712.1 GCA_014379275.1 Armatimonadota bacterium
CGGCGGATCAAATCTAGTAGGTTGTAAAAAAGGGTTTCCGACATAAATTGGGTAACTTTCAGCGAGAGACAATCGTTATACATTCAGTATACGTTCGCCGGACGCGAAGCGTCAACGAGGAGTTTTGATGGAACCGATCCGTATTCCCGCCAATTCCGCAGTATATAAAACCGGCGCACTCATGCTTGTCGCAGGGGCGGTCCCCGTTGCGGACGCCATCTTCCTTATTGCCTCCGGCGCAATGCGATCCGCCCTCGCTCTGCCGGTTTCCTTTATGTCAGTGGTGGGGTGCTACGGAGTGATCTCGGGGGTGCTTGACCTCCTGAAATGGCATCGGGCGCGGACGATTCCCGCCCTGCTTCTCACAAAGGAAGGCATTGCAGATGCCACAGGCATCGTTACTGGTGGCCTAGTATATTGGGGCGAGGTGCGATCCGTTTCCAAAGTATGGATGAGCGATCATCATTCGATAGCGATACAATTGGTGGATAACGCCGCCTATCTCGATCGTCTTCCGGCGTGGAAACGTTTCCTGGTTTCGCCGAGTATCGCGTTTTATGGGACTCCGTTCCTTATTGCTGAGTCCGAGCTTGCGGTGACCTTGGATCAGGCGCAGGTCGCCATCGAGAGCGCACAACGGTCCGCTACGGCGACACAAGTAACCGAGCTGCCCCCCTCGTCTGCTTCCCACTGGTGGACAGCGGTTCCTCCCGAGGAGCGTACCATTATGCCACTTCGGAGCGAACGGTGACGCAAATCGGGGTTGGTTCCGGGCATTTCCGGTGATACAATTTGGGCATCATGTGGGGCGAAAACGATGTTTCAATGCCGGCGAATGGAGTGGTTCGTATTCCCCCGAATCGCTTGCTGAAACTGAACCAGTTGTTACAACGGTTGCTCATTGTCGCATCCTCATACCTTCTGCTGGTTATCTTCAGTTTGGGGCAGCCACTGCTGGCGCTACTGGCCGTACTCTTGCTGACGGCTTCCTCGACACTAAGTCTTTTCAGTTTCCTGGAGCTGTTATATTCCTGGGCGACGACCGCATTGCGCGCGGACGCAGACGGCATCACCGACGCGACCGGACCTGTTCCGGGCGGTCTGGTACGCTGGGACGAAATCTCCGGCATCACGGAAAGCATCGCCCACGAAGAACCCGTTTTGTTGTTGAACCTTTACAACCCGCAAGCCTATCTTGACCGGCTTCCCGAACTGAAACGCTCGATGCTTTCCGGCAGTGTGTCGGTATACGGCACCCCGTGTGTCGTGGCGCAGAGCGACGTCGGTATCCCCATCGGCGAAGCACAACGCCGACTCGAAGAAGCGCGGCAACGATTCGTGACGGCTTCGGTAGGGCCGACTACCACAACCATTCCAACCGCCCCGACGGCGCACTGGTGGACCGCCGTTCCCCCCGAAGAACGAAAAGCACAACCCTTACGCAACGGTTCTTCCGACAGATAGTCCGGTCAAACTCGCGCAAAATCAACCCCTACGGTTCTGCAAACTCCGCTCGAAGAGGTCCAACTCGAAATCGAAAACCGCTTGTACGAACGCCATAAGCAACAAGAAGGCGTGTGTATCGCGCGGCAATTCGATGTTCCGGAAGCCGAACCGCTGCGGATCGCGAACCGCTGAAAGCGGCGTGGTATAAATGAAAGCATGACCGATTCCGACGTTCTTCAGATTTTCGAGGGTAGTGGCGCGCTGCTTTCCGGGCACTTCGTTCTGACTAGCGGCAAGCACTCCGACCGCTATTTCGAGAAGTTCAATGTGTTGAACCAGCCGTGGCATGTGGAAACGCTCTGCGAAGAGTTAGCCGCTCGCCTCGCACCGTCCAAACCGGATGTGATTCTAGGTCCGACCACGCTCGGTGTTCTGCTGGCTTACGAGACGGCGAAACATCTGAAGGTTCCTGCGGCATATGGCGAGAAAGGCGCGGACGGGAAGCGGTTCCTGCGGCGCGGCGAGCATATCGCGCCGGGCCAACGCGTCGCGGTAGTGGACGACGTTTTGACGACCGGCGGTTCGGTACGCGAATGCATCGAACTGGTCGAAGCCCAGGGTGCCACCCTATGTTCGGTCGGGCTGCTGGTGGACCGCTCGGGCGGAACGGTGACGTTCGGTCAAGCCCCCACCATGTCCCTTCTGTCACTCCAGGTGCAAAGCTTCGCGCCGGATGCTCTGCCCGAATGGTTGGCAAGGATTCCCATCACACGTCCCGGCTCCACCGGAAAGAAGTAGGCTATCTTCTACTATGTCGCAACGCTTCGTAGACCAGAACGCCGGCGGCTACGGTGACGTTAAGCGACGATGCGCCGTTTTCCGCCATGGGGAGACGGACAAAGTCCGAAGAAACAGAACGCAGGACGTCACTTATGCCGTCGGTTTCGTTCCCGACGACGATGGCGAGGGGGCGGATGGAAAGGTCGGCGTCATACGCGATGTGGGGAGCCTTCGCGGAAGTCGCGACCAGGCGCAGACCGCGCTTCTCCGCCTGTGTGGCGAGCGATGCGGGCAGGTTCGGCTCGATGCAGAGCGGCAAGCGAACGATGGAGCCGGTCGTCGAGCGCACCGTCTGCCGGGAGAACGCTTCCGCGGAATCCGCCGATAGGACCAGCGCCGCGCACCCCGCGGCCTCCGCCGTGCGAATCAAGACCCCGACATTACGCGGGTCCTGAATCCGTTCGGCGACCAAAAGAAGTGCGTCGGGCGTCGCCTGTAGAATGGCGTCAACG
>JACMMA010000113.1 GCA_014379275.1 Armatimonadota bacterium
GGCGAACGTGCCGGATACTCGCTCAACAACGGCGAGAAGTATGACGACCGCACCGCGCTGACATTCCAGGCGGCGAAACGCGCCGACGGGCAATCGTTCAACATGCCGCTGATGGACCTCCGGTACAACGACCTGCCGAGCATCATCACCGAAATCAACTACCCGATGCCGAACCGCTTCCGCGCCGAGCAACCGCTTCTGAACGCCGCCTACGGCTCGCTGCAAGGGTCGGATGGTATCTTCCATTTCGCGCTTTCGGGTCCGACGTGGCAGGGAACGCACGGTAAGTTCGACCTGCAAACCCCGGCGACGTTCGGACAGTTCCCGGCAGCGGCGCTAATGTACCGCAAGGGGATGGTCGCGCCGGGTCCGAAAGTCGTCACGTCGGTCTTGAAAATGGACGACCTGTACGCGCTGAACGGTGCCCCGGTGCAAGCCCCGATGAATCTCGAAGCGTTTCGCGCCAAAGACGTGCCGCCCGGACAGGCGGTGCCCGTGACGAAATTGGACAACATCGACCCGCTGGCGTTCCTGGTCGGCAAAGTCGGCTTGACGTTCGACGCGACCGGTGCCGCAAAATCGTCGGTCGTGGACCTGACGAAGTTCATCGACAAAAACAAAAAGGTGGTCCGCTCGGCGACCGGCGAACTCGCCTGGAACTACGCGGACGGTCGGATGGTCGTGAACACGAAACAGGCACAGGGCGTGACCGGCTTTCTTTCCAAGTCCGGCAAAGTCACGCTGGGGGACGTCTCGATCCTTTCGCCGCTCGAATACGGTACCGTTCTCGTCGTCGCTCTAGATGACAAACCGATAGCGACATCGGGCAAACTGCTCCTGCAAATCATGACCGAGGACAAGAACTACGGCTGGCAGACCGAGGGAGACGCGACAGGCGTACGCACGATCAAAAACATCGGGACCGCCCCGATACTGGTCAAAAACATCGGCGGCACGGTGTCGCTTTCCCGCCCCGACGCCGGGAGCCTGACGGTGACGGCGTTAGACGCGAACGGCTACAAGACGAACGGGGTCGGCACGGCGAAGTCGATCAATCTGCTCCCGAGCGTGTTGTACTACGTGATCGAGAAGAAATAGAAAGGAAGGTATAGTCTGCGGGGAACGGGAAATGTCGCGAAATGTTTGGGAGCAACATCTGTTCTCCTCGTTAGTCGCCGCATCCGCTCGGCATGGTGAGTTCCGTTAGCACCGGGAGTACGAAATATGCGTTATGATGGGTGAAAACGGGTTCTGAGACCAGGAGGTAAGCGATGCGAACACCAGGGTTGATGCTCACTTTCGCGGCAACGGTCGCGGCGCTCGGATTTTGTCAGGGTTGCCATCGGGCGGGGGCGGACGGGGATGGCGGGGAAAAAACGGCGGCGGTGCCACCGCCGCCGCCGATCACCGTTTCGCGGACCGCCGCTGTGCCGGAGCCGCTCCGGGCGGCGGCGGAAACGCTGTTCGCGCAGGGGCTTGCCGACCCCATGGGCGGCGAGTACCGGGAAATAACGGTGCGTGTCGGGAGCGTCTGGGGCGGCGAAAGCGATGTGAAAACGCATGGGTGGGTGCTGCCGGAGCGCGTGGGCGAGGCGGCGCGCAGGGCCGTGTGTCCGAACGGGCTGATTTACACGGTCCGCGCGGTCGGCAAGAACGTGCGGGTGCGCGACGACGTGGCTAAATATCTCCAGAGCCGGGAGGTGGTACGCAAGAAATACGGGGGACGAGCCGGTATTGCGTGGCGGGACGCGACACCGGAATCGGAGTCGGTTTCCATCGAGTCGTTGTCCCCCCTGTATATCTGCCTGCTCCTGCGCCTCGGCGAAGACGGTCCCGCCGCATCGCTCTATAAGGAATGGGAGCCGAGTTTACGTTCGCGAATCGACGCGGACGATTCGAGTCGCGTGGACCCCTACTATTTGCTCGCTAACCGGTGGGCGTGGGCACTCTATGACCGCGCCGTCTGCGCCCATATGCGCGGCGA
>JACMMA010000713.1 GCA_014379275.1 Armatimonadota bacterium
AACTTCAACCACCGACGATTAGCCGACAAACGAACGCCCCCGGTATTTCGGGCAAATACCGGGGGCGCAAACGGGCTGAAGGGCGTCTACGCGTTCTTGACGAACTCGCGAACCTCGTCGAGTTGCCCCGCCGAGCCGAGCAACACGTTGCGCGACGCGATGAACTTCGCGTGCTCCGCCATGAATATTCTGCCGGGGTACAATTGCGCCGCGTAATAGACGACACCGACTACGCAGGCGTCGGCAGGCGGTGCGCGGCTTGCAGTAACTCGAGTTCAAAGGCATCACGCGTCATGATCCCGTAGTCGACCATCGCCGCCCGTGCTGCGCCGTAGTGGTAGTTGATGACGGCATGATCGGGCGCGATAGCCGGGAACCCTAGCAACGCGCCGTGCGGGTGGCGGAACAACTGTCCGCCCCCCGGAAGCGGTGTTGCTGTAAAACCGTGTGCAGTTAGCACCGCAATTAGATCTTCATAGCGAAGCCAATCAATAGTTGTCATTTACGGGAGTCCTTTCAGCAAGACGTTCTTCGCGGTACGCAACTGTCGTGCTGCCTTGTCGTCAAAACGGTTCGCGGTCGGTATGCGGACACTGCGGCGCGTGGTTTCCGGCACGGTCTGGTAATGCACGTAATACGCCACGTCTTTCGCGGCGTCATAGAAAATCAGGGCGACGGGAAACGGATCGTTGCGCCATGCCCACTCGTCGCGCTCATCCACACGCACGGTGACGAAACCGCTGTTTTGGGAGTAGTCGGGGGCGTCGCTCGCCTTCATCTGTACGGCGACATAGGCGAGTTCCAGATGTCCAGCGTCGTCAAAGGTACGAACGATCATGTCGTACCCATAGTCGGCGACGACGCGGTCAATCGTGCATCCGGCCAGAAGAAACTGCCGTTCCGCGTAGTTGACGGATAGATCCGCGATGACGTGTTCGCGGGTACGTTGCTTGGAGAGAATACTCACGTGCTTATTGTACCGCGCGACGCGGCGCACGAGAACGCCCCCGACTCCGTTTGGAAACCGGGGGCGTACTCCGCAGGGTCCGAAACTTACGTCGCTTTGACGAATTCGCGCACGTCGTCGAGTTGCCCCGCCGAGCCGAGCAACACGTTGCGTGACGCGATGAACTTCGCGTACTCCGCCATGAAGATCTTGCCGGGGGGGCGCAGATCGAACTCGGCAGTTTTTTCCTTGAAGAACTCGCGGTGGACGCGGGTCCAGACGAGGCGGCCATCGGTGTCAATGTTGACTTTGCAGACGCCGAGTTTCGCCGCCGGGAGGTACTGGTTCGCGTCGACTCCCTTCGCGCCTTTGAGCGTGCCGCCCGCCGCGTTGATGCGCTCGACTTCCTCTTGCGGCACCGACGACGAGCCGTGCATCACGAGCGGGACGCCGGGGAGCAGGTCCTGGATCGCCTTGACACGGTCGAAGTGGATGCCCTGTCCGCCCGCGAACTTGTACGCGCCGTGGGACGTTCCGATGGCGCACGCCAGCGAGTCACAGCCGGA
Organism: Armatimonadota bacterium; assembly: GCA_014379275.1. Lineage (GTDB taxonomy): Bacteria > Armatimonadota > Armatimonadia > Armatimonadales > Armatimonadaceae > JACMIU01. The sequence continues at coordinate 1,513 of JACMMA010000713.1, forward strand.
CTGCGCGACGAAATCTTTCGCCTCTTCGGGGTCGGTCAGGTTCGCGTTCTTTTCGTCTACCGCGATGTCTTCCTCCACGCCCCCGAGCATACCGAGTTCGGCTTCCACGGAAATGCCCTTCGCGTGTGCGGCGGTCACGACGCGCTTCGTCGCCGCGACGTTCTCCTCGAACGGGTCGTGCGACGCGTCGATCATCACCGACGAATAAAAACCGGATTCGATGCATTCGTAGCAGGTTTGCTCGTCGCCATGATCGAGGTGAACTGCGAAGACCGCATCCGGAAAAATGTCGGCGGCGGCACGAATCATCGCTTCTAGCATGCGCTTATCCGTGTAGCCACGCGCACCCTTTGAAATCTGGATAATAAACGGGGCTTTGCTGTCGATACAGCCACGGAATAAGCCCATAATCTGCTCGGAGTTGTTGATATTGTAGGCTCCGAGGGCGTATTTGCCATACGCATGGGCAAAAAGTTTCTTTGTTGGGACGATCATAAGCTGGTCCTGCGCTCCTAAAAATTGTAAAAGTAGGGAATCGTTTTAGTGTAACCGCCGCGCTTCGCTTTTGTCAAGGCAGCGCGACGGGTTCGTTCACGCCGACTGTCCACCAGGCGGAGATTTGATCCGCCACCGCTTGTGGCTGCTCCAGCGGAAGAAGATGTGCGGCGTCCGGTACCGAAACCAGTGTGGCTTTCGAGAGATATGGGAGCACCTCGCTTTCCATCAATTCCCGGGTGATTCCTTTGTCCCCCTCCCCGACAAGGATGAGGGTAGGAACGGCGACGGTGTTCAGTTGCGGGGAAATATCTTGCCGCGTCCCTTCTTCCAACCATTCGCGCCACGCGGCGGGCTTCACACGCACACTATCACGAAGGAAGCGTTCCCTGAGCGCGGGCGAAAGCGGTCCCGCGGTGATTTGTGCGAGCGTCTTTTCCGCGGCGTGACGATCCCCCGACCCGACGAGAAGCCGCATGCGCTCACCTTCCGACATCGGTTCCGGCGTCGGCGGCGACGGGGCGATCAGCACTAACCCGACGAC
>JACMMA010000714.1 GCA_014379275.1 Armatimonadota bacterium
GTCGTTCCGCCACAACCGACGGCAACGTGTCCAGAGAACCGGGATCGGTTCGCGTCAGGGCAAGGTCGAAGGGGTCGTATTTGAACCACACGTCCCGTAGGCCCTCCTTGCGAAGCGTTGCGAGGGCAAGGTGCCCTTCCGCCGTGATCTCGTACAACTGACGGGTCGGTCGGTTTCCCTCGCGCTCGCGCCCCGATTCTCGGAGCAACCCCTCCGACGCGAGACGCTTCATCGCTCCATACACTGCGCCGACGGAAATGTCGGTCCACAGATGCACGTGGTTGTGTTCGGCTTCCAGTCGGAGCCGGTGTCCGTGCATCGGACCGAGTTCGGCGAAAGACGAGAGAATAAATAATCGGATCGAGGACATATTACTCTTGCAAGAGTATAATTACGGGTGTAACATACATAGAATTATATCATTACTCTCACGAGAGTATAAGGTTTGTACGGGCAGAACGGGTATTGACAGAGCATGGGCTACAGTCGTACACGTCACAACGGTGCGCTGAAATACAAGAAATAGGGCGAGAGAAGATGTTCCCCGTGCCGGCATCACCGAGCAGTTGAGCGACGCGGCGACGTTTTACCGATGAAAGGTACGAACATGATTGATCAAACAGATCTCGGCGGCAGTTTCACTTTTTCAGATACTTCGATGACCATCAACCGGATGGGCTATGGGGCGATGCAACTCGCCGGTCCCGGCGTTTGGGGACCGCCGCGCGATCCAGACGCCGCTGTCGCCGTGCTACGCGAAGCGGTGAACGCGGGCGTAAACCACATCGATACCAGCGACTTCTACGGACCGCACGTCACCAACCAGATCATCCGGCAAGCCCTACACCCTTACCCGGAGGAGTTAGTAATCGTCACCAAGGTCGGTGCCCGTCGTCCCGAGGATAAGTCCTGGGTGCCCGCTCTGTCGCGGCAGGAGTTGACCGACGCCGTACACGACAACCTTCGCAACCTCGGGGTCGACGCGCTCGATGTCGTCAATCTCCGCCTGATGGGCGACGGGATTGGTCCATCGGAGAGTTCCCTCGCGGAGCCGCTGGCGTCCCTGATCGAACTCAAGAAACAGGGAGCGATCCGCCACATCGGATTGAGCAACGTGACTCCTACCCAGTTAGCAGAGGCGCAAACCCTCACGGAGATTGTCTGCGTGCAGAACATGTACAACGTAGCGCACCGGGAAGATGACGACTTCATCGACAGCCTCGCGGCGCAAGGCATCGCTTACGTACCGTTCTTTCCGCTGGGCGGGTTCACTCCGTTGCAGTCGTCGGCACTCGATGCCGCCGCGAGTTCGTTGGGAGCCACGCCCATGCAGGTCGCACTGGCATGGCTGCTCCAACGCTCGCCCAACATCCTGCTGATTCCCGGCACGTCGTCGGTGGAGCACCTGCGCGAAAACCTCCACGCCGCGACCCTGCAATTGCCAGCGCACACGCTCACCGAACTAAACGCCATCGCTACCGGCTCGAAGCGGGATGCTCACTAACGCAGAACTTTAGCGACCGATATTTTTTCGTGTCAGCGACTCCCGCCCCGGTCTTTGCGCAGGCAAAAAAAGCACCGGGCGGCATCTAAATCACGGACTGGTACCGACACACAGAAGGAAACAAAACTATGCAAGTATTCATTACGGGCGGGACCGGGTTTATTGGGTCCGCCATCGTCCGCGAGTTGCTCGCGGCGGGGCACACCGTCACCGGGCTGGCGCGGACGCCGGAGTCCGCCGCGAAGTTGGTTGCCGCCGGAGCCGAAGCCCGCAGGGGAGAGCTGATTGACCCGGAGGGACTGCGGGCGGCGGTCGTAGATGCCGACGCGGTCATCCACTGCGCGTTCATCCACGACTTCGCGAACTTCGCCGAATCGGTCCGGACCGACCGGCAGGCGATCCAGGTAATGGTCGATGCGCTGGCGGCGGCGGGCGGGTCCAAGATATTCGTTAGCACGTCGGGCACGGCGACACTACCGGCGGGTCGGATTGGAACGGAAAGCGACGCGGGCGACGCGGAGGGACCGACCGGTCATCGCGTCCCGGCGGAGTTGGTGACGCTCACCGCCGCCGATCAGGGCGTGCGGTCCGCCTTGATCCGCCTCCCACCGTCGGTCCACGGTCCGGGCGACCATGGGTTCGTTCCGATACTGGTTGACCTCGCCCGTCGCACCGGCGTCTCGGCATTCCTAGGTTCCGGCGACAACCGCTGGCCCGCCGTCCACCGGGACGACGCGGCCGTTCTGTACCGGCTCACGGTGGAGCGGCTCGCCGACGGATCAGTGCCACCGGGGTCGGTCCTCCACGGCGTCGCCGACACGGGGGTCCCGTTCCGAGAGATCGCCGGGATAATCGCCGAGCGGATGGGACTGGGACCCGCCGAATCGCGCGGGGCGGACCACTTCGACTGGTTCGCCATGTTCGCCGGGATCGACAATCCGACGTCCGCCGCTGTCACCGAACAACGGACTGGCTGGCAACCGACCCGAACGGACCTGTTGTCCGACCTGCGCAGTCCGGCTTACGACGACGTTTTCGGTGGAAGCCGTTCCTGACGGATTGGAAAGATCAGACGGGAGCCGGACAATAGACGACCTGGCGGGGCGATGATTTTGTCGCTCCCGCCTACCTTTAAAACGTGAATCCTGGGATAAGCCCGTGTCTCTCGGGGGGTTTCCACCCACCGATAAATGCCCCCGAGAGACACGGGCTTATCCCAGGATTCGCGGCGGACGGCTTCAACCATCCACGACCGTGCCGGATACCTTCTCCGCGATCAGGTCGCGCATGCGGATCGGGCGACGACCCAGTAATTGCTCCAATGTCGGATCGACGGCCGCGAATTCGCCCTTTCGGCTCGCGGCGTAGAGACCCAGTGCGATATCCGCCGCCGGACCCGGTGCCCCGCGTGCCGCCATCTTTGCCCGCACTTCCTCGTCCGTGATTGTTTCCCGGCGAACGGGGCGACCCGATAGTTCCGACGCGGTTGCCGCGAGGTCGGCGAGATCCAGTGCCTCCGATCCGGTGAGCGGCGGTGTCGGTCCGTCGTATCGCCCTTCGTCCGCCAGAACGATTGCGGCTACCTCGGCGAGATCGGCGTGCGCCGTCCAGGAAACCTTGCCGTCCGTCGGTGCCGCGAGTACGCCCGTTTCCAGCGCATCGCCCATCAGCATGATGCCGCTCGCCGCGTAGAAGCCATGGCGAAGCGCGGTCCACGCCAGCCCGGATTCACGTAGCATGTTTTCGGTCGCGGCGTGATCGAGCATCGGGGGAAACGCGGAGGCGTCGCTCGCGGCCATGTGGCTGGTGTAGACGATCCGCCTTGCACCGACAGCGCGTGCCGCTTCGATGGCAGAGCGGTGCTGGGCAAGCGTGTCCCCCCCGGAGGCACGTGCGTTGGACGAGACGATGAGTACCTGCGCCGCCCCCTCGAAAGCGTGCCGCACGCTTTCCGGTTTCTCGAAGTCGCCTTGACGGACCCGGACGCCGAGCCCCTCCAGATCGGTCGCCTTCTTCGGATCGCGGACGCTGGCGCCCACCTGACTTGCGGGAACGAGACCGACAAGTTTTTCAACGATTGCACGACCTAAGTGCCCCGTGGCTCCGGTAACGATAATCATAGACGAGTCCTTTAGATGACGATTCCACATCGTCGCGGATTGTTTTCGGTAGCGACATAAAAATGGTATCACTCGTTGCCCGGCTGTCGGAGACCGTGCGAAGCGGCCTCCGACGTTACAGGCGTGGCGGTCTTGTCTGCCGAACCGGGACTAAGGGGAGCGACTAAGACATTGCCGATGCCAATTAGCGATCATCATGCCCCGGTTCAAGTGATCCACAGCATATATTAGTTCAAGACAGTCGGTAGATCCGGTGCTCGAAGCCCAGAATGCCGGGACCGGCGGGGAGCAACCGTCCTTCGCCGACGAACACCGCCTGGTTGACCCAAGCGTAACGCGGGTCGCCCGTCTCTAGCACCCAATGGGAACGAATGGACTGGTCGGCGAACTCGGTCGGCACGCATGCGGTCACGGCACGTCCCAACGTCTCGTTCGCCTCGCACGGTCCGAAATAGTGGGCGCAAAGGATCGCCCCGTCGTCCGTCTCGATCTGGACCCGGACGTCCATCCTCATAAATCCGTCCGGGCCGGTAAGCATCCAGTCGCTACCGGCTCCGAGCAGCTTTCCCTTGAGTCGTGGTCCTTCGACCGTGCCGCCGGTCATCGCGAAATACTGGCGGCTCCCGTAAGGACCCACCCCGACTTCGTGGGGCGGACCGCACGCCACTCGATAGGTGAATTCGTGAATGAGTCGCAGGGATTGTTCCGACATTGTACGCTCCAGAACCCTACTTTCCTAAAAGCACTTGCGTGTCGCCGGTGAACCACGCGCTATCAATGACAAGGCGACGAATACGCCAGAGACGCCCGACCCGGACGAGTTCCACCTCGTACCAGTTCA
>JACMMA010000715.1 GCA_014379275.1 Armatimonadota bacterium
CTGTTACCGGAAGAAATTCTGAACGCCCCCGCCATCCCCGACGGCGAAGCGGACGCATACCTTTTGCGCAAACGACTCCGCGCCCGCCGCCTGTTCCGCCTACCCGTAGCCGCCAAACAACTATTCGACGAAAACGAAACCACGCCGGTCCAGATCGAATCCGACAAACGCCCTTGGCACGTATTCACCGACGACCTCCCCCAACTGACCACTGACCACCCACCACTGACCACTAATTTCCACTTTCTCGCGCCGCTCGACCCGCTCGTTTACGACCGCGACCGGAACCGCCTGCTGTGGGATTTCGAGTACACGTGGGAAGTGTACGTTCCGCAGGAAAAGCGCAAATGGGGCTACTATGTACTGCCGATCCTGTGGGGCGACCGGTTAGTGGGTCGGATCGAACCGCGCCTCGAAAAGCGTACCGGCGCGGTGACCGTCGTCTCGCTCCAGTGGGAACCGGGCTTCGACCCCGGCGAACTAGGCGACGCCCTCGAAGAGCGCCTCGCCGATTTCGTGGCGCTTGCGTGTTAGGAGGATTTGACGTTGCCTGTGTCTCCCGGAGCCTCACCCCCGCCCCGAGCCACGCCGCATAGACCGACGCGTGCCGGTCTTTGAGTCGCGGTTCGCAGACGTGGCACATCACCCGGTGCTGTTCGTCCGTGCCGCGAAACGGCTTGCGATCCGGCGTCCGTCGCCGAGGAACGTGGCGAGGAGGCGCCCCATCGTGTTCGTGAACGCGCCCTGCCGTAGTCCAGGTCGAACACGGTCAGGCGGCGTTCGGCGAAATCGTAAAGGAGGGAGCCGTCGTAAAAATCGTAGGCGACGTAGCCGTGCGCGCCCGCCGCCGCGTGCGCGGCGAAGACCGCATCCAGCGCGTCCGTGATTTCGCGCGGGCAAAGCGCGGAAACGCTGGTACGCCGATTCCGTCTTTTCCCGCTCTGCCCGCGCGACACCGAGCATTTCGCCGGTGCGCCGTTCGTACACCAGGAGCGGTCCCCCGGCGGACTCGATCACGTTACGCAGACGGGGCAGCGCCGGGCGCGAGATGAGACAGGCGATCCGCCCCCCGTTCCGCAGCGCCGCGACTCGTTCGGGAAACGTCAGCGTCCAGCGCGAGTCCTCCGGCAAGCCCGCCGTTTTCACGAAGAAGCGTTCGCCGCCGCCGGTTCGGACGCCGTGAGAAATGTTGCCCGAACCCTGCGTCTGCTCGCCGAACTCCGCGAAGATTTCTCCGCAGGTTTCGACGAAGGCGCGTGGCTCCCATTCGGTCATCGTACTTTCTAAAAATTTCACCGATTTGAGACGCCGTGGCACAGAGGCAGATTCCGGCTATAGACGTTATCAGATCACGCACTTTGGGTACACAAAATGCATGAACCCAATGTTCCATGGCAAAGCGGTCGCGGTGATAACACTTCTGATGGTCGTCTCCGCGGCGCGAGCACAGGATGCTTTTTCGAGTGTCGGCGACGCGGGAATCAGTATGGGTGAGAGCACGATTTCGACCATGCAAACCGGTCTGGTGTTTGAGAGCATTAGACGTAAGGCAGGCGGTGCGAAGCGCGGCTCAAGCCGGGGGATTTCTCGTGTGGCGGCGACCACCTACCGCTCCGACGCACGGGTGACCGCACGGGTGGAGTCGCGATATGCTCAATATGCGGCAGGAGTTTCACCGAACGTAGGAAAGATCGTCGCGGCAGACATGAAAAATTTTGACCCCGCCCCGGCGTGGAGCAAGGTCGTATTACCCTACGGCTTACACTCCGGAGACATCGCCGATACCCTCGCTGGCTATTATCTGTTGAACTACGTGATTGCCAACAAGCAAACGGTGAATCCGACGAGAGTGCAAGTGCTTGCCTTCCGCAATCGGCTTAAGACGGGATTGGCGCGGAACCAAAAATTCGCGGCGTTCACGGACGCGCAGAAGCAGGAACTATCCGAGGTACTGATGCTAAACTATCTGTATCAGCACAAAGCGTTCAGCAATGCAGTGGCACAGAATAACCCAGCAGCACTACAAAAACTCGCCGACATTGCCGCCAAGCGTTTCCGGAAGGAGATGCGACTCGACCCGACCAAACTTGTACTGACCGAAAAGGGTTTCGATCCACGCTCCTGACACGCGCTTTACGGAGAGGGCGAGGGTTCGGATCGCTCCTCCGCGCCGACGCCGAGCCGGTACACGGCGATCATGTCCTGTAGATTCTGGACCTTGCGGATCAAGCCTTGTACGTGCTCCACCGACGACGACTCGAAGTCGATGCGCATCCGCGCCGTGCCCGCGCCCTTGTCGCTCGACGTGTGGATGCCGACGATGAACGTCCGGTTTTCCGAGAATATTTCCGTCACGTCCCGGAGCAGCCCGACGCGGTCCACCGATTCCAGAAGAATACCGGTATCAAACTTGGCGTTTTCTCCGGCTCCCCAGTCGACGTCCACGATCCGCTCCGGCTCCTTGACGCGCCAGTTCGTGACGTTCGCGCAACCGTCCCGGTGCAGGACCATCCCCTTGCCGCGCGAAACGTAGCCGACCAGATGGTCGCCGGGGAGCGGCTTGCAACACTTGGCGCGGTTGATCGCGACGCCGTCCACGCCGCCCGGCGCGATGGCGAGTTTCCCGCCGCCGCCGAACTTGCGCCCGAGTTTGATCTCACCCTCGTCGCGCTCCACCGAAATTTCGTTTTTCAGGCGGGTGATCACCACGCCGGTCGGTGTGTCGCCGAAACCAACCGACGCGAACAGGTCGTCGACGGACTCCTTGTTCATCGCCTGCGCGTGTACCGCCATTTTTTTGTGGTCGCGCAGGATCTCCACCGGAAGATTCTGGTGCGCCATTTCCGACGCCAGCAGTTCGCGCCCCTTGATGACGTTCTCGCCGTAGCGCAGTTTGCGGAAGTGCGACTTGATTTTCGAGCGTGCGTGCGACGATTTGGCGAATAACAGCCAGTCGAGCGACGGATTGGCTTGCGGGCGCGTGACAATCACGCAGATGTCGCCGTTTTGCAACTTGTAGGAAAGCGGGACTATCTTGCCGTTGACCTTCGCCGCCGCCGCGTGTTCGCCGATGCTACTATGAACGCGGTACGCGAAGTCCACCGGAGTCGCGCCGGTCGGCAAATCCAGAACGTCGCCTTTCGGGGTGAACACGAATACCTGGTCGGTGAAAAGGTCGGACACGACCCCGCGCAGAAACTCCGACGAGTCTTTGGCGTCCTGCTGCCAGTCGAAGAGTTGCTGGCGCAGGAACGCCATTTTGCGGTCGAAGTCGTACTTGCCGCCCGCGTTCTTCGCGCCCTCGCCCTTTTCCTTGTACGCCCAGTGCGCGGCGACCCCGAACTCGGCGATGCGGTGCATCTCCCAGGTGCGGATCTGCACTTCCAGCGGTTCGCCGTGCGGACCATATACCTTGGTGTGGAGCGACTGATACAGGTTCGGCTTGATCTTGGCGATGTAATCGTCGAACTTGCCGGGGATCGGGAGATACAGTTCGTGGACGACGCCGAGCGCGGCGTAGCACTCCTGCACGGTGTCGACGACGACACGGAGCGCGATCAGGTCGTACAGATCGCCGACCTCTAACTCGTTCTTCTTAACCTTGTTGTAGATGCTCCAGAGGTGTTTGGGACGTCCCTGGATTTCCGGCTTCATCCCGACGGTGTCGAAGCCGTCGCGCAGTTTGTACACGGCGTCGCGGATGTCTTTCTCGCGGTCACGCCGGGTGCGCGAAACCTTCTCAGCGATATCCTCGTACTCCTCGGGATAAATGTACTTGAACGCTAAATCCTCCAACTGCCACTTCACCTGCCAGATCCCGAGGCGGTGGGCGAGCGGGGCGAAGATCTGCATCGTTTCTTCGGCGACCTTTTTCTGACGCTCGGGCGACAGTCCGGTCAGCGTACGCATGTTGTGCAGACGGTCGGAGAGTTTGATCACCATGACGCGGAAGTCGCGCGCCATGGCGAGGAGAATCTTGCGCAGGTTTTCGGCGGACGAGCGGGTTTCGAGGCGTTTCTTCTTGCGCGGGTCGGGGGGAAGGTCTTTCGCCTTATCCGCGACGTCTTTCGGGGAAACGGCGTTCGGAAGTTCGCCGACACGCCGCTCGAAGTCAGTGAGTTTCAGTTTGGTGACGCCGTCGACCAGATCGGCGATCTCGTCGCCGAACTCCTCGGCGAGTTCGTCACGGGAGACGCCGCAATCCTCGATCACGTCGTGCAGGAATCCGGCGCACAGGCTCGGCGCGTCCATTTCCAAGCCCGCGAGAATGTCGACAACTTCTATCGGGTGCTTGATGTACGGTTCGCCGGTTTTGCGGAACTGTCCCTCATGCTTCGCGGTGGCGTAGTCGTGTGCCCGCCGGAGCAGGGCGGAATCCGCAGGCGCGACGTAGCGTTTGACCTTTTGAAGAATGCTTTCAATGTTCGCCGCCATAGAGGGTGACATATACTATACCCCATTCCCATACACCACGCCGCAAAAAAATAGATGTGAAGGATTTCTCGAAATACTTGATAGGGCAGGCTGGGGGGGCAGTATAATCGGGTCAAGCAAACGTTCCCGTCGCTTATCGGGGAGGTGTAACGTAATTTTCAGTGTGAAAAATCGGTCCCAGGTCGTGATGCCTATTAGGGAGTGTTGC
>JACMMA010000716.1 GCA_014379275.1 Armatimonadota bacterium
ACGAGTCCGATCATCTCGCCCGCCCTCACCTCCAGATCAATTCCCTTGAGCACCGGGTTCGATTTGTCGTATCCGAAGCGCACCTTATCGAACGTCACGTCCCCGCGAACCGTAGGGAGACGCTTCGCCTCGGGGGCTTCGTATCCTTCCGGCGTGGCGTCGATCACCTCGAACACCCGCTCCGCGCCCGCCATCGCCCGCGAGAACCACTGGTTGACCTGACCGAACCATGCCAGCGGACCGTATACCTGCCAGAGCAGGATCTGCATCGCGTTGAGTGTCCCGAACGTGATCTCGCCTTTCAGTACCAGATACCCGCCGTAGCCGTAGTTGATCAGCGGGGCGCAGTTAATGAAAAGGTTGACCAGGGCATCGGCGCGGTTCCAGAAGCGGTCGGCGTTCACCGCGGCACCGGCGAGTTCGTTGTTGCGCGACGTGAACTTATCCATCTCGCCTTTTTCCTGAACGAACGCCTTCACGACGCGAATGCCGGTCAGCGATTCGTTCAAGTGGGTGTGTAGCCGCCCCCACTTCTGCCCGACTTTGTAGTAACGCGCCGACATCGGTTTCCAGATCAGCGACCCGACCAGCGCGACCAGCGGCACCGGCAACAAAATCGCCAGTGCCAGTTTCCAGGAAAGAATCAAACCGGCGGCAAGCCCGGCGACGATCGTTAGCGATCCGACCAGCAGATACGGCACGCCGTCGGCTAAAAAGCCCCAGATACGCTCCGTATCCTGCGTGACCCGCGAAACGATCGCGCCGATCTGTTTCTTGTCGAAAAAGTCGAGTTGCAAACGTTCCAGGGCGGCGTAGGTTTGCGAGCGCAGATCTTTGGCGATATTGGCGGCGAGAAACGACCCGTTGTAACTTTTCAAGAACTGCATCGCCGTGGTGACCAGCAGGGCAATCGCCATGCCGCCGACATAATATTCGAGCCGCGGCATTCCCCGAGCGACGCCGAGTCCGGCGATGTTCAGCACCTTGTCGGTGATGCCGCGTGTCAGGAAGGGTTGCGCGAATGTCGAGACCATCGCCGTGACAAGCGACGCCAACACGACCCAGAACGCCTGTACTTTGTACGGCGACAGGAAGTTGAGGACGCGGGAGAAAACCGCCATGCGCTGCACACACGCCGCGCACTTGCCGTCCTTTTCGGGCAGGAGGCGACCACATTTCTCGCACCGCGTCTTCTCCTGCGTGAGTTTGATTGCGAGGTCTTCGCCCTTGGCTAACTGCTCGATGCCCCGTGCCATCTCCGAGAAGCGGGCGGCGACAGAGGCGGTGAACTCGGCGACGGGAAGAATGTCGCCGGTGCGCATGGAAAGTTCCAGCCGCGCCCCGCCGACGAGCGATTCCGTCCGCGCCGACTTGATGCCGGTCATCGGCACGGAAAGTAGTTGTACGCCCGCCTCGTCGAAAACGGCGACCCGGTTCAGGGTGACGACGACTTCGCGCTTGCCGAAGCGGTGGTTTTCCTCGGCGACGAGGTCGGCGACTTCGCGGATCAGGACCGGGTCGCCCGCAAGGTCGGTAACGGAGGTGTCTTCGGTGGGGGTGGTGCGTAAGGCAGACATTCTTCAAGAACTCCTTGAAACGACGCGCAGTTACATCCGTATCGGCTGGAAAACGTTTTTTGCTAAACCGTCGAAAGCGACAAAAAACCGCCGGGCGCGATGGCTCTCGCGCACGGCGGCTACATTGCCGGGCTATTTTACCCGCGCTTCTTCGGTTTCGCTTCCCCGATTTGCGGGATCGCCAAGCCTGCTTCCAGTAACTTCCGCACCACGCGGCTTTCGCCCTCGCGGAACCCGACGCCCGCGCCCGTGTTCTGCTTGCGCTCCTCGTCCCGAACGGTGTACTTGCCGTCGAGGACATTACGGACCTCTCGAATAATCTTCATGCGTTCACCCCCTTTACGCCCATTATTAGGGTACCCGTATAGACGCGGGACGAAAGCGGTTGGTTGCATCGTGCAACCAGAGTTGTTCCTTCAGACTCTAATCATTTCAGGAGATGCCATGAACGCCGTATTATATTTAGGGATAGCGATATTAATCGTAGTAGCCTCGCTACTCTCTATACTCGCCGTCTACACGGTTGTGGAACCGATCCTTAAGGCGGGGCGTGACGGGGCGAAATCGGTCGTTGCCCGGCGAGCAACCGTCATCGCCAAACGCCAGGAACTTTGGGGAGGAGTGACAGCCTCCCCCTACACCACGTCATACTATGTTTCTTTCGAAATGGAGTCAGAAGATCGGGTCGAGTTGGAAGTGGAAGACACAGATTACGGTTTGATAATCGAAGGGGACACCGGGATACTATCCTCCCAGGGAGATACATTCAAAGGCTTTCAACGACAGCAGCTAAAGGCACACTGAACGCAGGTATCGATCCTGTCAGGTATCCGGATCGGCAACACTTTCGGCAATTGCGAAATTTGTTTCCTCGATCGGACGCATCGCGAGCCACCCAACAAACCCTAACCCTACGCTTAGCAAAAGCACGTTCAGAAGCGATACATACGTCAGGGAGGGTGCCCATCCCATATCAAGCGACCATTTCACCCAGGCAGGGACTCTGTGATATTGCATGAAATTTGAGACCAGCACCAGCCATTGATTCCAGGCAGCGGTGAGACCCGTCAGCAGCGCGATGCCGAGCGCGAACCATGACTCCGGCGCGACCAGCAGGAACAGCGCGGCGCCCGGCACCCAATACCGTTCGTGCATCTGTGTGCAAAGCGTCACGAACGCCCACACCGACAACGCCGACGTCCATGCCAGCATCTGCGCCGTCGTGCGGCGCCATAAGGCAACCAGCAGAAACGACAGTGCGACCCCGAACAGCGAAACACTGACATCCCGGTAGGTCATCGGGCCGAGCGCGAGGCGGTCGTCTTTGTTCACCATCTCGCTGGGAAGATGCCGGACATATTCGTCTACATGGTTGAGGTAGCTCCAAATATTGAAGGTATTCAGTGTACGCAACGGGTAGTAGTCGGCGGCCCCGGTGTACGCTTTCAGCATCGACTCGCCGGTCCCGGCAAGAAGAAACGGCAGCGAAATAGCGAGCATTACCGCGAGGCCGGCGGCAGTCGCCTGCACGAGCGGTTTCCAGCCGAACCTTTTTCCGACATACAACAACAGGACCGGGGCGATAACGATGGCTTGCAGCTTGATGGTGAGGGCGATCCCGAGTGCGATGCCGGCAGGAATCGGTGTGCCACGCATCGAAAAGATGACCGCGCAGACCATCGGAAGCGCGAGCAGGGCATCCGCCTGTCCCCATAGTGCCGCGTTGACGAAAAGTGGTAGCGACAATGCATATAACAGGGCGAACCGACGGGCGTATGTTTCGCCGTAATTACCACGTAGCAGGGTATAACCCGCTAATGCGCCGGCCAGATGCGCGGTAATATTAGGCCACTTGGTTAGAATGATAGAAAGCACGCCCGTTTCCTGAGCGTGTAGAAGGCGGCGCACCGCTTCCTGTATGGTAAGCAGAACCAGAACAAAGGGGGGGTAGTTGCAATCGGCTCGGGTGCTGTAGATGCGCCAGGGGGCGACACCCTCAGACGCCCGGCTCCATGGCAACCAGCACGATTCGACATCGAACGGAAACCAGATGAGCGGCGCGGCGATCAGGCAAACAAAGAAAACGACGGTGGCGAGCGCGAAAGGATTCGGCGCGGGCAACCATAGGGGGAATTTTCGGGCACGACTTTCTGGCGGCGGGGTGACCATTTAAATTACGGTGATGAGCGACGGGCTGTTGCCATGATCGTTAAACAAACAAAGGCAGATTTCCTGCTTCGGTTTGTCCTCCCGTCCGGGAGTACGAACCGAAGAACCAATAGCTGAGTGATCTCAAAGAAACAAAGGACAATCGATGAACGAAACACCAGACCCCGTAGCTGTAAATCCGAGTGAGTCCACCCCGAGCACCTCGACCGAATTCGAACGGGAAACTCAGGTCGTGCCTGATGAAACCCATACCGACCTTGGAACATTACGTCTCTTCTATCAACCCGCGGGAACCGTACGCCTTACGGTTGGCGAGACACACTCATACCACTCCGTAAAACTGTATCAGTCGGCACCGCTTTCGTTGCCCAAGCAATATATCTCCCTGCAGAGCGGAAAGAGTGAAGAGATCCTGATGGTGCATCGCCTGGAAGATCTGTCGCCGGAATCGAGGATCGTCGCCGAGGAAGAACTGCGCCGCCGTTATCTGACGGCGCAGGTGGAGAAAGTCACCGAAGTGCGCACCGAGTTCGGCATCACCTACTGGCACGTGGAAACCGACAAAGGCGAGCGTGATTTCGTGGTGCAAAGCCTGTCCGAATCCTGCCTCTGGCTGTCGGACGATCACATTCTGCTCACCGACGCCGACGGCAACCGGTTCGAGATTGCCAGTCGTGCCGCGCTCGATGCACATAGCCAAGCACAACTGGATTCAGTATTGTAACGATTGGGTATAATAGAGAGTGTCTGTCAGATTCGGTGATTTGCGGGAATTCTGATTTCCATGGTAGAGTACGCAAAGCCGTGTGACAACCGTGCCCCTCACGCAAAATGCTATGGCATCTCCCGTAATAATACTTATCCCCGTTTTTAACGATTGGTCGGCGGTCAGTCAACTGTTGTCGCTGTTGGACAAGGCATTCGGGGAAAGTGCCAAGCAAGGCGAATATGCCGTCCACGCGTTTTTGGTAGACGATGGAAGTACGGAAGAACTGGGAAACAGTTTTGACTCGGTTTCGTCAACGGCGCTGAAAAGCATCAATATACTCGCCTTGCGCCGCAATATCGGCCATCAGCGGGCGATCGCTATCGGTCTTTCTTACATTTATGAAACCCTGCCGTGCGAAGCAGTGGTGGTGATGGACGGCGACGGCGAGGATCGTCCGGAGGATGTGCTCGCTCTACTGGACGAGTATCAGCGCAACCACCGAAAAAAGATAGTTTTCGCGGAGCGGGCGCGGCGCACCGAACGGTTCACGTTCAAACTCTTTTATAAGTTCTACAAAGCACTGCATTTTATGTTCACCGGGCGCAAGGTGCAGGTCGGAAACTTTAGCGTGCTTCCGTTTTCGCTACTCAAACGGCTCGTTGTTACGTCCGATCTATGGAACCACTACGCGGCAGCGTCTTTCAAGATACGGATGCCGGTCGCCATGCTACCCCTTCCACGGGGCTACCGACTATCCGGCGAATCGCGGATGAATTTTGTGTCGCTCATCGTTCATGGGTTATCCGCGATGTCCGTGTACGGAGACAGCATCGGTGTACGGTTACTGGTCGGGGCGAGCATCGCGATCAGCGTTGTATTCGTCGCGACAACCTACGTCCTGATCATGCGATACGGTTTCGGAGTCGCCCTGCCCGACTGGGCGCCGGTCGTCGCCGTGGGAGGAGCCGCTATGCTTCTGCAAATGTTTACCACGATCTTGATTTTCGTCTTCATCGTCCTTTCCGGACGTGACAGTGCCTCGTTCCTGCCGCTACGGGACTATAAATACTTCGTGGAACGGCTCATCCCGATAAAAGGGGACGTGCGGTTCACGCTCGAAAGATCGAAAGCGGAGCCCGCCACGCTCATCGCCACCACGAATGGTCTTGATGTCGCCCCGTGAGGCGCGACCTAGAAAGAAAACAGTATGTCCGAAGTCCCTCTCCGCACCGGCGTTATCACGCTCGGTCAGCTACTTAAATTTATCGGAATGATCCCGACCGGCGGGGAAACGAAATCATTCTTAATGGAGACCAGCATCAAAGTGAACGGTGAGCACGAAAACCGGCGCGGTCGCAAACTCGCCCCAGGCGATGTGGTAGAGGTCGAAGGACACGAAGCAGTAACCCTGATCGCGGCGGATATGTGAGAGGCAGGAACTAGATTCGATGGACCAGTTCTAATCCTTAACCTTCGTGTTCCAGGCGGCGAAAAGCATCTGGATCCCCTTCGATGCGAACACGGAGCCGAAGACACACATCGCGAGTAGGATCAGCAACTTTCCTAATAAATTAACCAGGGACGTCCCGAGTTGAAGACCCGCCTGTGTCGCAGCGTTATCGCCGGTCCCGATTTGTGGCACCGGCGGGGGCGGAGCCGCGAGCAAGCTATTCGCATAGCTGAAGACATACGCGATCATTGCTGCTCCGCCTAGAAACAGAAGAAAGCCCATATAGGTCGAGGCGCGTGGCGCATTATTGGTGGGTGGTGGGTTGGGAGGCGCGGACATTGCGGTAGTGCAGAAGAGTAGCACGGTGAAAAGCGCGTGTCAAGTTAGGGGGCAGAGGTTGGATGCCAGGGGATAGACGCCGTCGCCGGACGTGTGTCCCCTGACACCCAACCCCTATTTTAGAAGTTTGCCTTCGGGACAGATACCGAGAAGCCCCAGTCGCCACCCTCGCCGCGCGTGACTTTGAGTAGCAAGCGGTTGATACCCTCTTTCAGGTACACGGTGACTTCCCCTTCGTGCCGCGATAACACATCGTCGTTCTGGATTTCCGTGCCGTTCAGCCAGATCTTGATGCCGTCGTCGGCGAGGTACTTCAATGCCGTTTCGCGGCTATGGATCGTCTCGATTTCCGTGTACGCATAAGCGGCGGCGAAGGAAACGTTGCCCGCGGACTTGCGAAGGTTGACGAAGCCGCGCTTGTCGGCGATGCCGCCCTTCCACTCGTTGCCTTCAGGCGGGGTCCCCGTGGAAAGGACCGACTCGTCGATGTTTTCCGGCACGAAAGCGGTGCTGATCCCATTCTCGCCGGACGCGAACGCGCCGAGCACCTTCCAGTTCAGGATAGCATCCTCATGTCCCACCTTTTGTGCCGCGTCCCACGAGGCGCGTAGCTCTTTCGGCGTCGGCGGGTTGAATGACTTCCCGGAACTCGGAACACGAGTCTTTTTCGCGTCGAGGTCGGGTAGGAAGCCGCCGTCCTTCTCGAAGCCGTGCCCGACGATCAGTTCGTCACACATTGCCACGATCTGGTCGAGCGACATCGTCGCGGCGGTCAGCGGGTCGTTCATACACGCCTGATAAACGTGGTCGCGGCGACCTTCCATCGCGGCACGGATGAATAGCTCGTGCTGGATCACGTGCGGCATCATGTAGCCGATCAGTTGCGGATCGAGCGCGCCGACGGTCGTGAACTGTAGCCCGGCGCGGTCCACTAGAGTCGGCACTTCGGCAATGGCATCGTTCGGCAGGTTCGAGATCGCGCCGTTGTTCGGCATGTTGCCGTACACCACGCTTGGCTTACCGTTCACGATGGAGTCAATAATAATCGAGCCGTACTCGTGTGACTTGTGGAACGCCATCGGTTCGTCGGACTTGCTAAACACTTTCAGCCGCTCGAACTCGTCCACGATGCCGTCGCAGCGGCGCAGGTATTCATCAATGGGCACCCCGAACTTCGCGACCTGCTCCGGTCCGCGCGGGATAAAGAACGAGTTATATTCGGCGTTGTGCTCCGATGATTCGGTGACATAGTAGCCGAGTCGCTTCATCAACTCGAAGCGCACCGCGTTCTGGTTCGACGCGATCTTTTCGTCCGCGATTTCGAACAGGCGCGGGTACAAGTCCTCGCCGCGCTTTTCCAGCTTCTGGTAGAACGCCATATGGTTGATCCCGGCGCAGAGGAACGTGATCTCATCCGGGTTTTCGCCGATGTAGCGCATCAACTCGTTCAGAGTCCCTTGCACCGAGTGGCACAGACCGACCGCCTGGATGTTCGATGTGCGCGTGATCGTCTGCATATTCATGCTCATCGGGTTGGAATAGTTGAGCAAAACGGCATTCGGGCAAACGTCGGTCATATCCGCGACCAAGCCGAAAAGCATCGGGTAGGTGCGCAGGGCGCGGAACAATCCGCCCGGTCCGGTCGTGTCGGCGATGGTGAAGTTCAAGCCGTACTTACGCGGGATCTCGAAGTCGACCAGCGTCGAGTCGAAGCCGCCGATCTGCACCATGTTGATCACGAAATCCGCTCCCGCGAGCGCCTTGCGCCGGTCCGTGGTCGCCTCGATCGTCGGGTTCGCGCCGAGCGTCTTGCCGACCTTTTCGCACAGTGCCGCGCCGACCTGAAGCCGGTCCTCGTCAATATCCATGTACGAGAACGTCGCGTCCTTGAACTCCGGGAACGACAGTAGATCGCCAGTCAGATTCTTGCTGAATACGACGCTTCCCGCGCCAATCATCGCTACTTTAATCATAGTTTTGCCTCGTCAAAAAGCGCGGATTTGTCTTTGTTACACGTGTAACAACCGCGCCACAAAATGTATTGTATTACGGTTCGCGCCGCCCTTGCGAATGTCCTTCCCGGTGCGGGGAAAAGTTTCGCGGGAATCACAGATCCCCGCCCCCTACCGCATACTGCATACCGGCGATGCGCCCTTGATCGTCAAAGCGGATGGTCAGCCCGTTCGCATACATACTGCTCGCGCCCGGCTGTCCGAGATACGCTTCGGTCGCAGCGTGGTGGTCGAGCGGGAATGTCGAGATCGCCGCTTGGATAGCCCTCGCCATGCGGTGTGCGGAGGGTGGCAGTGTTTCGGCTTCGGGATAGGATTCGATCACCGCCCACGCCGCGCCCCCTTCATACGGGCAACGGTAGTACCCGAACGCCCCGCCGAAACCCGCGCAGAGCGTCGCCATCTCGTACCCGAAGTTATCCTCCGGCAAAGCGAGTCCGACTTCCGGCAGATCGAACAGATCGGCGGCGGCGAGCACGGTGTCGCCCTTTCCGGACGCAATCGCGGCGTCGCGCACGGCTCGGCACAAACGGGTCACGGACTCCGGGAATGCATTGCCGCCATTCGCGTTCGCCCACGCCCAGAGCCATGTCCGTGTCTGATCCGATTGCGACCCGATCAGTTGCATCGGCAGGTCCGCGAGCACCGTCCCGGACGCCGTATCCGTGAAAGTGAGACGCCCGTTTGATATATCGGCTCCCCAATCGAATTCACCGTACGTGTCCTGAATCTCCTGGATGCGTAACTGATTTTCCATAATTCGGAAAGCATAGTGTTCCAAGCGTAGTGAAGGCATCGTTTCTGCTCCCTCTATAGTTAAGGCGACTATGGTTATGGCGAACGCGGGACGAAAACCTGACTCGTATCCAACACGAACCCCGGCAGTTCCGAGGCACCGGACACCGTCGCCGGGTCATCGAGCGTTTCGGGGGCGGTCGTGCCGGGGCGGTAGACATAGACTTTGCGTGCTTTGCGGTCGATCAGCCACCCGAGGCGCACGCCGTTCGTTCGGTACTCTTCCATCTTAGCCTGTGTTTCGGTCAGTGAGTCGGTCGGCGACAGGATCTCGGCGGCGAAGTCGGGCGCGAACGGCACCGGTTTTTCTTTCTCCTCGTCGGAGAGCGCGTCCCACCGGCTTTTCGTCACCCACGCCGCATCCGGGGAACGCTTTGCCCCGTTCGGCAAGACGAACAGCGTCGAGGAGTCGAACACGACGCCGGAACCATCCTGCCGCGCCCACGCCGTGATCTCATAAAGTAGGTTATTATTGCTGTAGCCGGAGCCGCCGCCGCCGGTCGGGGAATATACAATCAGTTCGCCGTCCATTGTCATCTCGATCTTTATTTGCTCGTTATCTTTGGCGAATTGCCAGAACTTTTCCGCCGTCATGTCGTGCAGGCGCAGTCGTACAAAGCCGGTCGCTAATTCGTCGCCGATGGTCAGCGTGAAAGACATAATCGTGTTCCTCCCGGCTTTATTGTACCGGACGGGTGCGGAGTGACGCCCCGCCCCTTCACCCACCCCAGAGTCGTTTGAGCGCGTCGAGCGGCGACGCCGGTTTCTTCGGCGGCTCCAGCACCGCCGACATTTCGCCGATCCGCCCCTGATCGTCGAACGCTATTTTGATTCCCAGCGGGCGATACACGCCGTCTGTGTCCGAGTCGCCGAGGTATGCCCGGACCGCTTCTTTGTGATTGAAGGGTAGAGCGGAAATCGCGGTCGTGATGGCGCGGATGGTCCGTAGCGGGTCGGGCGGTAACGCCTTCGCTTTCGGCGCGATCTCGACAACCGTATAGATCACGCCGCCGTCGTAGCCGCACGCGTAGGGGCAGAACCCGCCGCCGACGCCCGCGCAGAGCACGGACATTTCCATCTCGAACTTGTCGTGCGGCGGCGCGAACGCCCAATCGTTCGTGAACGGTTCGCCCGCGCCTTCCGCCTCGGCGACGGCTTTTAGTTTGCGCACGTATTCCAGGATCGCGTTCGGCAGGTTACTTTCGGCGTTCGCCCATGCCCACAGGAACGTCTGCTCCTCCGACGCCTTACTCCCGACCAGTTGCACCGGGCATTTGAGCGCGATCTCACGATTCGCCGGATCGTAGAAGGTGATCTGCTCGGCGTCCATATCGATATGCCACGCGAAGCCTTCGGGCAGAATCTCATACAGGCGGAACTGATTCTCGACCTGTGCGAACACGTAATTTTCCAGACGAAGGGCGGACATGGTTTCTCCTTGTAAAATTGTTACGGACGGCGGGGGAAGACGCGAAGCATATCCAGTACGAACCCCGGCAGTTCCGGGGCACCGGAAACCGTCGCCGGATCGTCCAGCGTTTCCACATCGTGTCCGGGTCGATAAATGTAGACCGTGCGCGTCTTCGGCGCAACCAGCCATCCGAGACGCACACCGTTCGCTTTGTACTCTTCCATCTTGGTCTGCGTTTCGGTGACTGAATCGGTCGGCGACAGGATTTCTAGCGCGAAGTCCGGGGCGAGCGGAACAGGCTTGTCCTGATCGTCTTGCGAGAGCGCGTCCCACCGGGCATGGGTTACCCAGGCGGCGTCGGGAGAACGCCGCGCCCCGTTCGGCAGAATAAAAAGTGTCGAGGAGTCGAACACGACGCCGGACCCGTCTGTTTCCGCCCACTCGTCTATGAACCTCGTGAATTTTGTATTACTGTAGCCGGTACTCCCACCCGTCGGCGAATAAACGACCATTTCTCCGTCCGTCGTCATCTCGGTCTTTATCCCCTCGTTCTGTCGTGCAAATTGCCAGAATTTTTCTGGCGTCATGTCCCGCAGACGAAGCCGCACGGACCCGCCCGCAATTTGGTCATCGATAGTCAGAACGAAAGACATAGTGCTACCCCCGTCTCATTGTACCCCGCAATGTTTTCCACGGATCAATCAAGCGATACGATGCAGGTCGGCTCTGCGGGCGAATTGTTCGACGGCGTTTGAATGTCTACGATGCGCCCTTCGTTATCGAACGCGATATGGACGCCCGGCGGGTGATACACGCCGTGGTCCGGCTCGCCGAGGTATGTTTCGGTGGCGAGTTCCTGGTCGAAGACGTAGGAGGAGATGCTGGTTTTTATCGCCCGCACCGTGCGGGACGGGGCCGGGAGGAGTGCCGCCGCATCGGGGAACGATTCGATGATCACCCACGTTTCGCCGGATTCATGCGGGCACCGATAAAACCCGAAGCCGTCGCTGAATCCCGCGCACAGAACGCTGACCATGTAGCCGAACGCGGGCGACGGCGGATGAAACGTGCCCGCCGCCGTCAGGAACGTCCCCGGCATTTCCTGCTCAGCGCGGTCGCGCACCATCGCCGCGCTCCGGTAGATTTCCGGTGCCAGGTTCGACAGTTTATTCGCCCAAGCCCAGAGCCAGGTGTCGGAACGGCTACTGTATGAGCCGACCATCTGCACGGGCAGTTCGGCGATAGTCACGCCGCCCTGCTTGTGG
The DNA here is from genome assembly GCA_014379275.1 of Armatimonadota bacterium. Lineage (GTDB taxonomy): Bacteria > Armatimonadota > Armatimonadia > Armatimonadales > Armatimonadaceae > JACMIU01. The sequence goes on from JACMMA010000716.1 coordinate 11,728, forward strand.
CTGAAACGCAATGTACGGGTCATCCAATCGAGGTACCAGTTGTTGCTACCCGGTTCGCCCAGCACCTCGTGCGCGCGTCCCTGGTTCTCGTGGATGCGAAAAACATGGTCCTCGAACAGCAACGACTGCATGACGTTATCCTTTCGACGCGGCGACACGATATACAGGGCGTTTCGTTGTGCCGGGCGGGTGAATCCGCGGTCTTTACGAACGAATCCCGCCTTCGCGGGGTACTATATATGTATGCGCGGTTCGCTTGTCGAGATATATTTGCATCTGGTTTGGGGCACGTGGAACCGACACCCTTGTATCACGCCGGACATTGAGGAGACGGTGTATTCTGCCATAGTCGCCAAATGCACCGGACACCGTTGCCCGGTGTTGGCTATCGGGGGAACGTTCGATCACATTCATGTCCTGGTACGCGCCGCGCCGGTGCTGGATGTTCCCGCCCTCGTGCGTGACGCCAAAGGCTCGTCTTCCCATTTGATCACCGCGACCGTGAAACCGACCGCATTTTTCCGCTGGCAGGGTGGCTATGGTGCCATGAGCGTCGACCCGCGTAGCATCGACCGCGTCATCGCATACGTAAAAAATCAAAAAAAGCATCACGCCGAACGCACGGAATCCGCGTACTTGGAATACTATCTGACCGCACCGAACCCGGAACCGCCTTCACCCCGCGAAGGCGGGATTCGTTCGTAAAGACCGCGGATTCACCCGCCGGTACGATTCGAACCCGCCGGGAAGAACGAAACGCCACAGCGGAATGCGAACGCCGGGCAAAACCCTCGATCTTCCTACTCCCTGCCGGTGTCCGACAGTTTGCCGATGTCGTCGGCGATGATCCGCGCCGTTTCCTCCAGGTCCGCCTCGGTGATGTTCTTCACGTCCGCGAACCGCTCCGACATCAT
>JACMMA010000717.1 GCA_014379275.1 Armatimonadota bacterium
ACGGCGGGGCTGTTGTACCGGCTTGCCGGGATCGAGGCACTTCACTTTTCCACGTACGAACAACGCGACTGGCCCGAGGCGAAGATCCGCGAAGCGTTGACACAGGCCGCTATGCTTCGTGCCGTATACAGCAAGTGGCAACTGCGCGAACGCATGGTGGCATTCTGGGGCGATCATTTCAACATTTACGGTCCGAAGGTGATCGACTTCGGCGAGGCGTATGCGACAACGCATCTGACGTACTATCTGAATACAGATCAGGGTGACGTGGTTCGGACGCACGCGCTGGGGCGGTTCCCCGACTTATTGCAGGCGTCGGCTCGCTCGCCCGCCATGCTCGGCTATCTGGACAACCAGCGCAGCATGAACGGCACCGCGAACGAAAACTATGCCCGCGAGATCATGGAACTGCATACGCTCGGTGTCGGCGGCGGTTACACACAAAAAGACGTGCAGGAAGTCGCCCGGTGCCTGACCGGTTGGGGCGTCGAGGAGCGGTTTTACCAGAAGCGGGGAACGTTCCGGTTTGTGGCAGAGAAACACGACAACGGCGCGAAAACGGTGCTCGGCCAGACGATCCCGGCGGGTGGCGGCATCAAGGATGGCGAAACGGTGCTGGCGATTTTGGCGAAACATCCGTCTACGGCGCGGTTCATTTCCCGCAAGTTGGTGCGCCATTTTTGGGGCGACGAAGATGCGGCGTGGGTGGAACGTCTTGCCAAAGTTTACGAAAAGACGGGCGGCGATATTTCCGCCATGCTCCGACCGCTTCTTCTGGCGGACGATTTGGCTGACACGCCGCCGATCATGAAACGCCCCTGGGACTACGTAGTCTCCGCACTGCGTGCCACCAACGCCGACACGGACGCGGGCGCGAACGTGCAGGGCTATCTGCGCAACATCGGGCAACCGCTGTTCGAGTGGCCGATGCCGGACGGCTACCCCGAGAAGACGACCGCCTGGACCGGTTCGCTCCTCGCCCGGTGGAACTTCGCGTTCGCGCTGACCGCCGGAAAAATCGAGGAGACCACGCTTCCGGACGAATTAGTGAAGGCGGAAGACTTGAAAGCACTGGCGGCGACGGTTTCGGGCGGGGTATCGGACACTGCCGTACTGAAGGCACTCGCTGTAGCGAAGTCAGGAGCGGAAGCGATGGCACTTGCGCTCTGTGCGCCGGGGTTTCAGTGGCGGTAACCCCGTAAGTACCCGTCCGTGATAGAAAGCAAAACCATGAACGATTGGAATCTTTGTGAGCAAGAACGCCCGAGCCGGGTGACGCGCCGCGCGGTTTTGGGAGCCGGGGCGGGGATCGCACTGGCGTCCGCGCTGACAGCCTGGGTGGGGAACCGCTCCGCACTCGCGCAGGTCACGGTGGCACCGAAGGGGCGGGAAACCGGGCGCGATGTGCTGGTCAATATATTTCTGCGCGGCGCGGCGGACGGCTTATCGCTCGTCGTGCCGTATGGCGAGGACGAGTACTTCAAAGCCCGCCCGACGCTCGCGCTCGCCGCGCCGAAAAAAGGCAACGCCGGCTCCGCGCTGGACTTGAACGGATTTTTCGGCTTGCACCCGGCACTGTCGCCTCTTCTCCCGCTCTACAAGGGCGGCACGCTCGCCGTGCTACACGCGGTCGGTTCCGGCGACCAGACCCGCTCGCATTTCGAGGCGATGGCAACGATGGAGCGCGGCGAGTTCAAGGAAGCCGGGCGCGAGGCGCGGGGCTGGCTGGCACGCCATTTCGACACCGTTCCCGGTTCGGCGTCGCCGCTCCGTGCGGTGGCATTCGGGGCGATCATGCCGGACACCCTGCGCGGCGCGACCTCGGCGACGGCGGTCAATTCGCTGTCCGATTTGCAGATCAAAACGCCGCGTCCCGAACTGGAAACCGCGCTCCATGCGATGTATGCGACCGGTCCCGACGCCGTATCCATCGCGGGGCGCGAAACCATCGCGGCGATGGACACCCTGCGCAAGATCGACCCGGCGAACTACAAACCGGCGAACGGCGCGACATACCCGGCGACGGGTCTGGGGGACGGCTTGAAACAAACCGCGTGCCTGGTCAAAGCGGGCGTCGGGCTGGAAGCGGCGTTCCTGGACCGTGGCGGCTGGGATACGCACGTCGGGCAGGGCGGCGCGACGGGCTGGCTCGCACTCCAACTCGACGACGTGGCGAAATCGCTGGCGGCGTTCGCGCAAGACCTGGGCAAGGACCGCGACCGCGTGACGGTGATCGTGCAGACCGAGTTCGGGCGGCGCGTGGTCGAAAACAGTAGTCTCGGCACCGACCACGGGCGCGCGTCGGCGATGTTCGTCTGGGGCGGCAGCGTGAACGGCGGAAAAGTCCACGGCGACTGGCCCGGTTTGAAGCCCGGACAACTGGAAGAACCCGGCGACCTGCGCGTGATGACGGATTACCGCGCCGTTCTCGCCGAAATCCTCGCCAAACGGTGCGGCAATGCGGCGGGGTTGGACAAAGTTTTCCCCGGCGCGAACATGGACGCCAAGAAATTTCTCGGCGTCGTTCGTTCCTAGACGATGCCACCAGTCGCTCGTATGTTCTGCCCGGTGATCCAGTGTGCGTCCGGCGAGACGAGGAGCGCGACCGCCGCCGCGATGTCCTCCGGTTTGCCGAGCCGACCGAGCGGCGTTTGTGCGATCAGTCCGTTTTTCTGGTCGTCGCTCAGGACCAGACCGTCCGTGTCGGTCACGCCGGGCGCGATGGTGTTCACCGTGACCCCGCGATGTCCGACCTCTTTGGCGAGGGCGTTGCTGAACTGTTCGATGGCGGCTTTGCTCCCGGCGTATGCCCCGCCGCCCGCCATCGCCATCGAGGTACCGCCGGTGGACAGGCTGACGATGCGCCCGCCGTCCGCTATCTCTTTCGCGGCGACCTGGAGCGCGAAATAAACGCCGCGCGTGACCAGGAACATCGAGTCATATTCTTCCACCGTCATCGCCTCGGTCGGTTTGAAGACATTCACCCCCGCCGCGTTGTTGACCAGGATGTCCACCCTGCCGAAGCGGGCGGTCGCCTGCGCAAACAGATTACGAACGCTGTCCAGGTCGCGCATATCGGTTTGAATAGCGGTCGCTTCCGACCCGGCGGCGGCGGTGATCGCTCGCACGACCTCCTCCGCCTTTTCCTGGTTGCCGTGGTAGGTCACGACGACGCTCGCGCCGTCCGCGCCGAGGCGTTCGGCGATAGCGCGACCGATGCCGCGCGACGAACCCGTGACGACGGCGATTTTTCCGATGAGTGGTTTCATGAATCTGTCCTTCCGGTATTCGTGTAGTCGAAAGCGTCCGCACCGTCGCTCGCATCGCCGTGACCGACATAATCGCCGACGCCGTTGATGTAACCGGCATATTCCCGGATATGCCGGATCTTGTCGTTCTCGATCACAAACAGCATTAGCAAAACGTTGCCATAGGATTTGCCTTCGATGGTTCCGGCGGTCCACGACTCGAAACCGATCTCATTGCCGTTCGCGACGACGTTCTTGAGTTCCCAGTGCGTGCGGGTCACCGCCCCGTGGTGACGGAACAGTTCAGCGATGGACGCTTTATCCCGGTGCAATCCCTGGAAACCGTCCACCGGGGCGAACCATGTGAGGTCGTCGTCTAAGAGTTCCAGAAACGGTTCCCATTCCCCCGATTTCGCGCCGTGGTCCAACCGCCGGAACGCTTCTAAACCTAACTGCAGGGCGGCTTCGTCCACCGGAGCGGGGCGGAATACACTGATATCCGGTACTTTCGAATCGGTCATGCTTGTTTGCCTTTCGTTTGCAGGGTCTCCTGGGTCGCGTTAACACCGATGTGTGCAGCAGGCGCGGGTACCAACTGCGTCCCGCTCAATGCCCTTCGACGACACCAAGCAAAGAGTAGCACAGCCGCCGCTCTGGTGTCTTTCCGTTTCTTGCGCTCCTATGCGTTTTTTGCTGCATTTTCGGCGATGACTTTATCTCGCGCGATACTCGGAAGGGGTCAAACCGGTAGCACGGCGGAACTGGATCGCGAACCGGGTGTGGCTATCGAAACCGACGGAGTGTGCGATTTCCCCGACGTTCTGTGAAGACTGCGCGAGGAGGTTTTTCGCCCGTTCGACGCGGACCGCGATCAGGTATTGGTACGGGGTTTGACCGGTCGCGTTCTTGAACAGCCGTATGAAGTGGTACGGACTCAGACGCACTGCGGCGGCGATCTCGCCGAGCGAAAGGTCGCGGCGTGATTGATCCCGGATAAACTCGGTGGCGATTCGGAGTCGCTTCGGGTCAAGGACCGCGCCCCTCGCGGTCGCTACGGCTCTCGCGATCGTGGCACCTCCCCCCGAGTAGTTGCGTAACAGATGAACGGCGAGAAGGGACGCGACGGAGTCCGCGTACAGTCGGCTCCCGCCCGTTCCCCGCCGCATCTCTTCCCGCAACGCCGATCCCAGTTGCCGGATGAGCGGGTCGGTCACCCCCAGCAGTCCGGGCAACTCGCCCGGCTCGCCCCGTCCCCCCATTTCCCCGGCGAGACGGTCGAATGCCGTCCGACGCAGATACAGGTGCAGGAATTCGGCGCGGACCGGTTCCCCACCGCGCTCCACGGGACGTAGCTCCCATTGCGTCGGGGTCCCGTGCGGCACCAAAATTACTTGACCGCCCTGTACCGTGGCTTCCTGCCCTGCGCCGTTATCGAAACGCATCCGGGCGCGGAACGGCGTGCCTAATTGCAGGATCAGATGTTCATCGGCGGAAGGAGAAAGGGATATGCCTTCCTGGCTCCGGTGCTTACGGTGTACGGCTTGGACGAGATCCCAGTCATGCTCGAAACTGGACGCCAGGACCGAGCCGCGCATTCGGGCCGCCTCGCCCGCCGGAAGATCCGCCTCGTTCCGTCCGTGGAAAGCCAGTAGACGTGGCAGAGGATCGGCAGGATCGTCTATTTGTTTCGGAGGACGGGACACATGATATTGTACCCGCGCGAACGGAGATCGACCGCGAGGCGATATAATCGGTTCACATGAACCCGAATGCCATTTTTCCCCAGTTGCCTTTTTTGCTCACCATCTTAGCCGTCTTCGTCGCGTACGGCGTCATGGTGCGGCGCGAGATTCTGGTCGGCGCCCGCGTCTGGCAGGGCGGTATCGTCATCGGGCTGATCGCCGTCGGGCTTGCCGTGTTGAACGACCGGCTGAACCTCAAACTCCTGCCGGGGATGTCGCCGACGTTTTACCTGATGAACCCGGCGGCGATGGCGTTTTGCGCGGCGTACTGCGTGTTTATTTCGTACCGCCTGCACAAGGTAAGCGACGTTGCGACGTGGGCTATCGGCGACACAAAAATAATCCTGCGTACCTGTCCCGCCTCCAAACTGCCCGACGCGCACGCACTGATCTTGCCGACCGGAACTCGCCTCGAAATGCGGTATGGCGTACCCTCACAGGTGAAGAACGCGGGCGGCGACACCATCTCTGCGGCGGCAAATAAAATAGCGCCTGTCGGCCTCGGCAAGGTAGTCGCCACCGACGCCGGGACACTCGCAGTCGGCAAAATCTATCATGTGGCCGTTTACGAAAGTAGCAAGCCGATCAAAGTAGATGTCCTGAAGCGGTTCGTCGGGCAAGCGTTGCTGACGGCGCGTAAGGACGGTGCCGAATCGATATGCATCCCGCTCGGCGCGTACCCCGGCATGAGCATCGAATCATCCACCACGGCATTAGCGGAAACGGTTTTGAAGCAGTACAAACCGTTCGCGGAGATCGTCCTCTGCATCTTCGAGGCACGAGACGAACGCGACGCGGCACTCGCCGTTCGCAAGGTGCTGGGTGAGGAAACTAAGACGGGGAATGTCGTTATTCCACCAGTGGAATAACGTTCCCCGAACACGCTACGGGATCGCCGCCACCGCCGTATCGATGTCGCTCTCCGTCGAGTAAACGTGCGGCGCGAACCGGACGTTGCCGCACCGCACCGCGCAAATCACTTTCGACTCGGCGAGTTTGGCTTCCACGGCATCGTTGGCGACAGTCGGGTGGCGGAACGCGACGATGCCAGAACGCGCTTCAGTTCCGTGTGGCGACACGACATGCATATCACGTTCAATCAACCGCCGCCGTGTGTGCGACGCGAGTTCGAGCACGCGCGACTCCACCGCATCCGTGCCCACAGACTCCAGGAGATTCATCGACGCTACCATGCCCGCGAGTCCCAGAACATTCGGCGTTCCTTCCTCGAAGCGGGCTGTGGTCGCCTTCGGCGTGCCCCACTCCGACGCTTCCCACGCCATCGGTTTGGCGACCCAGTTCCAGCCGACATTGTTCGGGAGCATGGTTTCCAGCAGGTCGGGGCGCACATACAGAAAGCCGACCCCGCCGGGGGACAGGAGCCATTTATGCCCGCCCCCGGTGGCGAATGCCAACCCGGGCAGACGGGAGAGATCCAGTCGCAGCGCCCCGAACCCCTGTACGGCATCCACGACGAGAAGAATATTTCGCGCCCCGCAAAACACGCCTAGCCGCGCCAGATCCATCCGTTGCCCGGTCCCCCATTGCACCCACGACACTGCCAGGACACGCGTATTTTCGTCGCACGCCGATTCTAAATCGTCCTCGGCCACGTCGCCCTCCGCGCGGGGTGCGACGAGTCGGGTTTGAACGCCGCGCGTCTCCTGCGCCAGCCACGGGTAGACGTTCGACGGGTACTCGTTCGCAGCAACCACGACATTCTCCCCGGTTCGGAATGGGATCCCCTGCGCGATGATCGTCAAGCCGTGCGACGTGTTCTTGACGACGGCGAGGTTATCCGGCGATGTTCGTAGCATTCGCCCCCATACGTCGCGCAACATATCGGCGTGCTTCATCGCATTCATATACGCGGTCAGCGGGTTTTCACTCTGGAGTTCGGCGAGAACCGCTTGCACCGCTTCGGCGACCGGCGTCGCAATCGGCGATGTCCCCGCATGATTCAAGTGAATACTTTTCTGCGCGGACGGAAACAAAAGACGAAGTTCGGCAGATGTCATGGGGAGATTATACCCCCGCCCCGGTGACAAACGCCCCTGACAAACGCCGCGATGACACACCCATAGCCACAGCAAGCGCCATTGACCGTATACTCATCACAGTGCTATAATGCCGAGACGCTTCGTCCGGCGACCGTGTGCGAGGGAGAAACGCCAAAAACGCCATCGCCCGAAGGGGAAACACCGCAAAATGAGTACGCTGACCACTATTGACGACATCATCGCCCGCGAGATTTTAGATTCGCGTGGCAACCCGACCATCGAAGTCGAAGTTTATCTGAAGAGCGGCGTGTTTGGACGCGCCGCCGTGCCGTCCGGCGCTTCCACCGGGGCCTATGAAGCCGTGGAACTGCGCGACGGCGATAAGACACGGTTCGGCGGCAAAGGCGTCCGCAAAGCCGTGGAAAACGTCAACGACAAGATCGCGCCGGAGCTTGTCGAGATGCAAGCCCTGGAGCAGGTCGCCATTGACGAACTGTTGATCGAACTGGACGGCACCGAGAACAAATCCAAGCTGGGCGCGAATGCTATCTTAGGCGTCTCGCTCGCCGTGGCGAAAGCTGCCGCGCAAGCCGTACAGTTACCGCTCTACCGCTATATCGGTGGCGTATCCGCCCGCCAGCTGCCGGTCCCGATGCTGAACATCCTCAACGGTGGCAAGCATGCCGATTCCACGGTCGACTTTCAAGAGTTCATGGTCATGCCGGTCGGCGCGTCATCGTTCTCCGAATCCCTCCAGATGGGTACCGAAATCTTCCACACACTCAAGGGCATCCTGAAAGGCGCGGGGCTGAACACGTCGGTCGGTGATGAAGGCGGCTTCGCGCCAAACCTTACCTCCACCCAGCAGGCGTTGGACTACATCCTGCAAGCGATAGAAAAATCCGGTTACAAAGCCGGTGAGCAGGTCATGCTGGCGATGGATCCGGCGTGTACCGAGCTATACGAGGAAGCTAAGGCGAAGGGCGAAGAAGGTAAGTACTACTTCTGGAAATCGAACATCATGAAGACGCGCGACGAAATGGTCGCGTTCTGGGTGGACCTCGCCAATAACTACCCGATCATCTCGCTCGAAGACGCGCTGGCGGAGGACGACTGGGAGGGTTGGCAAGCCCTGACCGCCGCCATCGGGGACCGGGTACAACTCGTCGGTGACGACCTGTTCGTCACCAATACCGAGCGGCTTTCGCGCGGCATCAAGGAAAAATGCGGCAACTCGATCCTGGTGAAGGTGAACCAGATCGGCACCCTGACCGAAACGCTCGCCGCAATCGAGATGGCGAAGCGCGCCGGGTTCACGGCGATCATTTCGCACCGCTCCGGCGAAACCGAGGACGCGACCATCGCCGATATCGCGGTTGCGACGAACGCCGGTCAGATCAAGACCGGCGCCCCAAGCCGCACCGACCGCGTCGCGAAGTACAACCAACTCCTCCGCATCGAAGAGGAACTCGGCGACACAGCTCTGTTCGAGGGTCTGGGTTCGTTCTACAATATCAAGCGGTAATCCCGCCTTCAAAGTAGTTCGCCCCGTATCCAGCAGGTCGCTGTCCGATGCGGGGCGTTCTTTTTTTGTCCTTCCCGGACGGGGCCAACCTTACGTTGGATCGTTGTACCTGCGGTGCTCGGTACTGCTTGGTGGCTCTGTGTGGGTCCTTCCCCGCTATTTTGCCGACTCGGGTTTTCACCCGGTGTGTTAAAACCCGAGACGGCAAATTCGCGGGAAAACAGCAAGGGCTAACACGGCTCGCTTGTCGCCTAACGTAGTCACAGCACCGCAGGTCCAACGATCCAACGTAAGGTTGGCCCCGTCCGGGAAGGACAAAAAAAGAACGCCCCGCATCGGACAGCGACCTGCTGGATACGGGGCGAACTACT
>JACMMA010000718.1 GCA_014379275.1 Armatimonadota bacterium
CGGTCGGGCGACGAAGTATTGATCTCCGGCACGTTATTTACCGGGCGCGATGCGGTCCATAAATATCTTCACACCGGTGGTGCGCTGCCCGCGGGTGTCGATCTTTCGGGTGGGATCATTTATCACTGCGGGCCGGTCGTCGTGGAAAAAAACGTGGGCGGCGCGATGACATACACGGTTACCGCCGCCGGACCGACCACGTCGATCCGTGAGGAACCTTACCAGGCGGATATCATCGCCCGGTTCGGCGTTCGCGGCGTTATCGGCAAAGGGGGCATGGGACTCAAAACACTGCAAGCGTGTCGGGAAAACGGCGCGGTGTATCTCCACGCCGTCGGCGGTGCGGCACAGGTATATGCGCACTGCATCAAGGGTGTGGACGATGTTTTCCTCAAGGAGTTCGGGTCGCCGGAAGCGATCTGGGTACTGCGCGTCGAGGATTTCCCCTGCATCGTGACCATGGACTCCCACGGCGACTCGCTCCACGAAACGGTACAAAACGATTCTTTAGCAAAACTCAAAACCGCTTTGGAAGAGAATTAGCGGCGCCTTCGCGGCTAAATCTCTTCCAAAAGAAAGTTGAAGTTATCCGCGCGGGGCGTCGTCTAAGGAAGAGCGAGGGTCATACACAGAAGGATCGCACCCGTCGCACTTTTCTTACGCCTATGTCTGTCTTTCGCTTTGCTTTCTCTCGCCGCACCCTGAGTGCGTCCGTCTTTCTACCGGGACTCGTTTGCGCCGTGACCGTGCCCGTTTACGCGCAAACGCTGTCGCCCCGCCCGACCAACATCGTGAATGAAAAGTTCGCGACGATCTCTTCCGGTCCGCAGTCGGTAGTGCGAGTCGCCGTGCCAGGCAACGCGACCGACGCGTCGACGCGCGACGCGGTAGTCAAAAAACTCAAAGAGTCGTGGCTTGCGCAGGGCCGGGCGTTATCGCGTTCGGCGCAAACCCTGCGAAAGTCGGGTTTCTTCGGAGATAAACAAACGGTTATTCCGGTTTCTACGATCATCCAAGTCGAAAAGAACGGCGTGCCGGTCACCCGTGCCTGGAAGACCCGCGCGGTCGGAGGGGGGGCATTAACCTTCCGCTATACAGGCTTCTCACAACAGAGACAGGCAGAAATAGAGGCGCTCATCGCGGTCTATTATCCTCGCATCGAGGTGATCTACGGGAAACCCGCTGTTTCCAGCGAAGTCGAGATCATGGATGTCGGCTCGTTTGACACCAGTACTATCCCGGAGGTTCAGCGCGGCTTCGCGTTCGGCGGCTATGATGTGGCGAACAACCGGATCATGCTGCCGACTTTTGAAAGCAATATCACCAACGAACAAGCTCTGATATTGAATCTGGTTCATGCCTTCCACGGTCCCGCCGTGTTCGCATATGACGCGTGGGAGCAAGGCTTCGCTCGCGCGGCAGCCTCCGTGATCACCCGCCCCGACGCATTTTTCGACAATGAAACGTCGAGACAGTTGTTCTCCTATCTGACTTGGTATGACATGGTCAATCAGCCAGGTCTGGGCAACTCGACGTTCTTCCCTACTTCCCAGGCGAACATTAAGTTAGACGGAGCCTTCACGAACGGCAAGATGATTCTTACCCGTTTGAGTATGAGTGGTGCCGCATGGCTTAAAGTTTACATCGAAAATCCTAACTTCTTTAGACAATTCAACGAAGCATATTACGCCCAGTTCGAACCGGGGGTATCCCCCTCACTTGCGGGGAACATACCGGCACTGAAAAATATTGCCGCTCCGTTATTGTCGGAAGGTGTGGAAGGATTGCCGTTTGAGGACTGGTATCGCCGTCAATACGTCCTTGACACATCGATCTCAGTGGGTCGCAAGCTACATACGATTGTTATTCCCGGTCCGTACACGCAGGAGCGGGGGCAGTCGACATTGTTCAACCTGATCTACTTCCGCACCAAATCTAATGGGGATGAAGACCTGTTGAGCGGGCGTGTTTACGCCACCTACCATGACGCTACTGGCGCGACGATTCGACTCGGGATCACTTCCGAGCAGGTGGAGTTAAGCGAAGGCGAGGGATCGATCACTACGGAATCGTTTCAGGAGCGTGAGGGACGCATAACAGCGGACTTTGTTGTCGGGGCGGAGTCGGCGCGGGCATATTTACCGGGCGGGCTTGCGGGTGATTTGCAAGCCGTGCTACTCGGCGCGAATACGAACGGTCGCGATGTAACCGTCGAACAGACCACGAGTCTAGCCACGCGCACACAAACCGCCCGTACAGATGGCGCGGCATTCAGTGTCAACCTCGGAACCGCTGGTAACGACCTTGCAAAGACGGTCATCGAGGTCACGGACGGATCGGGTGCGAAGAGAATCTATCGCCGGAACACCGGGGACGGTCAGGCATATCTGGTTCTGCGCCCCGACCAGAACGGCGGCGATCTGACCACCCTTTCGCGCACTTTCCCCATCGGGCAGGTGCCCTATTTCGTTTCTTTCCCGTTGCAACCGCTGACAACGAGCATTCCGGACGCGCTGTCTCTGGGTGCCGCCGACTTCGTACTGTCGCACTGGGACCCGGTAACGACGCAGTACGGGACAGTAACCCCGGACCCTACGGCAAGCATTGGCTCTCTTGCGCCGGGACGGGCGTACTGGTTCAAGCCGGTCCCCGTGGATCGGTCCCGACCCGAAGTCGCCGTCCAACTCACCGGCACACTGCCCGTAACTGACGTTGATTTCGCCGTCCCTGCCCGCTATGGGTGGAACATGATCGGTTCACCGTTTACGAGCGACACGACGAACGTCAACGACATCCTGGTTCAGAACCAGAACAACGACTCCTACACCTGGGAGGAGGCGGTCGCGCGAAACCTGGTCGCCGCGCGACCTTACCGATTCGACCGCACAAGCGGGCAATTCGCGGAAACAGAATCGATTAACGCTCCGGAATGGGAAGGGGTGTTTCTACGAGTCCTGATCCCGGGTACATTGACGCTCATTATGCCGGCACCGGACGCGACCACGCGCAAAGTGCCGCTTCGCACCCGTTCTTCTAAGGCAACGGCTGTAGTGCGCCCGGATTGGACGGTGACGATTCGCACCCGGCAGGATGCCGATGAAAAGTACGGGTTTTTCGGGCGCGAGGCGACCGCGACATTCGGCGTCGCGCGAGGCGCCACCGATGGCTATGACAACCGTCTTGACCGGGAAGAGCCGCCCGCCGTGGTGCAGAGCGTGGGGTTACTCTTCGATGCGCCAACCCGTGGCGTGACGAAAGGAACGGGTGGTCGTTATGTTTCCGACTTCCGGGATGCGACCAAACGGAACAATGCGTGGCAGTTTACGTCGCTCGCGGTGACACCGGGACCGGTTCGTTTGCAGTGGGATAATCTCGGCACGGTGCCGCGTAACACGCGCCTCGTACTGACCGACAGAGAATCCGGTGAAAAGGTGGCGCTACGGAATCGCTCGTCCTACACCTGGACCGCGACGGACGCAAAACGCTCGCGTCAGTTTTCGATAGCCACCGAACCGACACGCACCACGCCGCTGATGCTCACCAATGTGCAGGTCAATCGGGTCGGCGGTCGGGCACAGGGGGGCGGGCAGAACTACGGTATTTCGTATAACGTGTCAACGGACGCACAGATTTTCGTGGAACTGACGACCCTGAGCGGGAAAGTGATCAATCGGCTCGGTGACGGAGGGCGTTCTATCGTGCAGGGGCGGCGAACATTGCTCTGGAACGGTCGCTCGCAGGACGGGTCGTCGCTTCCGGCGGGCTCCTACACACTGCGTATAACGGCGAAGCCGACCGACGGCGACGGACTGCCGGTGACCATTCTGCGCCCGATGGTGGTGCTAAACTAATGCGAGGAAACACAATGACGGCTTGGGGTAACGGACGGCGGGCATTTTTCGGCGTTTGCGCGGCAACGCTTTTGGCGACGCTTGCCGGATGTGGCGGGGGCGGGGGCGGCGGTGGTAGCACCCCGAACACAGTCGTCACGGGCATTCTGTACAACTCCGCCGACGGAGATGAGGAAGTGGAAGGCGCGACTATCGTAATGGGGACCGCCACGGGGGCCACGGTCACGCGTGACACGGTGAGTCCCGGCAACGATGTCGGAACCTTCCGCCTGGAAAATGTCCCCGTCGGAACGACGGTGGCGACGATCACCTTCCTTAACAGTCGGCAGGTCGGCGACACCGAGGAACGGGAAACTTTCACCGACACGCAGACCGTGACATTGTTCCCGCCCATCGCGCAGGGAAGTAACGCCGGACTAGAACTGTTCGTGAACATCGGACAGGTGAGCGGTCGGGTTCTGTTACCAGACGGCACGCCGGCGAACGCGGCGAACGTATTCATCGCCCCCTCCGGTTTGGAAGCAGTGACGGATGCTGAGGGGAGATTTTTCATCGAAAACGTTCCCGCGGAACGCATCGAAATAACCGGCGTACTGGGAACAGCTGCCGTGACAAACACGGTCACGATCGGAAACGGCGCCAACAGCATCGCTGATTTGCGGCTTGTAGAAGACCCTAACCCGAACCCGCCTGGTCTGCCGCCGACGATAAGTGGCATCGTCCGTCTCGAAAGTGCGACAGGGGCGCGAGCCGCGGGGGCGACGATAATCCTGTTGCGGGATGGTTCGCAGATCGAGCAAACCGCCGCCAACGCGCAGGGGGAGTTCTCGTTCTTCGTTCCCGCGGGGAACTATAGCGTACAGGTTCTCTTCGACGGCTACATCGACGGCAGCCGGGACTTCGTGGTCAACACACCGAACCAACCGAGAGATGCGTCGGTGGTCTTACAACGGCGACTCTAAAGGTGCGACATGGCTTTCTCCCGTTTGTACGCGTGCGACACTTGTGAGGCGGGGGAGGCTGTTTTAACGTTCGCCGAAACATGGGGCGCGGATTC
>JACMMA010000719.1 GCA_014379275.1 Armatimonadota bacterium
GTTTCGTCCGCGCGGAGCAAAGTCGGTAAGGCGGCTTCGAGCCACCCCCGTGAGCAAAGGCCGAGCGACAGGAACGGCTCGGGATCGGCGGCGACTTTGCTCCAGGAGGCTATTCCGGCACGCTCCGCGTCCTGCGAAGGAAGGAAACCGTCCGCGAACAAAGGCGCGCAGGGCCGCACGGCGGCGAGCGTGTCCAGCACTTTTCGCACGTCGCCGTCGCGCCAGGGCGGACCCCAATAGGCTTTCGTCAGATCCTCCAGAACGAGCAGGGGGAGATCGCTGTCCGCCCGCTTTGCGGAACCGTAATACCGGGGCAGGAACGGCTTCTCGCTCAGCGTCTCGTACACCACGGTCTCGCGACCGATCCACGCCGCCGTGTCGCTCTCGGTAGCCGCTTTCACGAACGCCGTGGAACCGTCCGCGAAGCACGCCACGGCACGAAGGGCGCGGGTATAGCCCCCGGTTTCCGTCAGAAGGAAGCAAGACGTGACACGCTTGCCCGCCGCGCGGGAGACGGCGTCGCCGACATCGCGCAGTTCGTCACCCGGCATTTTGTCGCTCTCCGTAGTGCCACCGGGTGCGTATCTTCTCGTAGAACGAGGGCGAGTCTCCCACCTGCAGGAACTTCACCTTGTAGGGGGCTTGCGACACACTCACCACGTCCCCCGGAGCGATCACGATCTCGATCTGCCCGTCTATGGACGCGATGCCGCTGGTATCGGCGCGCTGCGACTCGATACAGAGTGTGACGGTTTCCGTGTTCGGAATCACCATCGGGCGGGCAGCCATGGTGTGCGGGCAGATCGGCGCGATGACGAAAACGGGGGCGGAAGGGTGTACCAAAGGACCGCCTGCCGAAAGCGAGTAGCCCGTGGATCCGGTCGGGGTGGCGACGATAACACCGTCGGCGGCGTATGTCGCCAGCAATTCATCGCCGATTTTGGTTTGCACGTAGATGAGACGCACCGCGCCGCTCGCCACCACGACATCGTTCATCCCGATCAACGTCTCGCAGTCGTTCGGGTTATCCGAACCGGCGCGCCGCACCTGAGCCTGCAACATCCCGCGTTCCTCGACCGGCACCTGGTCTGTCAGCACCCGCTCCACCGCCGCCCGCAACCCTTCGGGAGAAACCTGTGTCAGAAAGCCGAAGTGTCCGAGGTGCGCGGCGAGGATCGGCTTGCCGTGCGGGGCGACCGTCCGGCACGCGGCGAGCAACGTTCCGTCGCCGCCAAACACGACGATAAAATCCGAGTTGACGACCACATCGTCGCGGGTCGGCACGGCATGGCAACCGGTATCCCGCAGTAGCGTCGCGATCGCGTCCTGCGACAGAACATTGACACCGCTGTATTCCAGAAACGTCGCCAGATCGCGCGCCGCTTCCACCGCGGCGGGCTTGGTTTCATTGATCAACAACCCGACCGTTTGGCTCAAAGAACGATCCTCCTACGGATTCGCCGCGCTTGTTTTCGTGCCGTAACGCGCCAGATTGGCGCGGGCATCCGCGAAGTTCGGGTCTACCGCAAGAGCCTTTTTATAAGCGGCAATCGCCAGTTTGAACTGCGCACGTTTTTCGTACACGACACCCAGGTTGTTGTACGCCGCCGCCAGTTTGGGTTCTTTTTTCGTCGCCGTTTGGAACGCGGTTATCGACGATTCGTTCTCGCCCTTCCTCTGGTAGGCGAGACCCAGCGCGTTCCACGGGGTGCCGGAGGCCGGGCGGATACGCGCCATCTGTTTATAAAGAGCGATCGCGTCGTCGTAGTTTTTGCGGCGCATATAAATCCCCGCGAGGGCGTCGCGCGTGACGTAATCGTCGCTCTTCAGGTTCGCGGCGCGCTTCCAGGCGGCGATCGTGCCGGATTCATCGCTTTGTTGCGACAAAGCGAGTCCGTAGTTCGTCCACGCCATCGCCGACTTCGGGTTCGATCTTGTGGCGAGTTCGAACTTCGCGGACGCCTCCGGGTACCGACCCGCTTTGTACAGAAGCGTCCCGGCGTTGAACGCCGGATCGAAATAGTCCGGCTTCAAGGCGAGCGATTTTTCGTACGCCGCCAATGATTCGTCCGTTTTGCCAAGTTTGGCGAGCATCACGGCCTGGTTGTAGCGTACGGCGGCGGTTTCCGGGGCGCTCCGGGCTCCGAGTTGATCGGCGGCGACCCCGAACGCTTCGGCAGAGGCTTCGGTTTGTCCCGCTTCCGCATACAACTTGCCGAGCAGAGTCAGCGTTTGCGCGTTGCCACCGTCTAACTTGCGCGCGGTTTCCAGCGCATTGATCGCCATTTGTCGGTCGGGGCGAAGACGTTTCGACTCTGCGATGCCGAGGCTGGTCCACACGTCCGGTTTTTGCGGGGTGAGGACCGACACCGTGCGGAACGCGACGGACGCGTTGTCGTAATCGCCCAGCCCGATGTAGGTTTGGCCGAGGGAAAGAAAGGCGCGGTCGTCCTTCGGGTTGATTACCGTCGCCTGACGATACGCCAGAGCGGCTTCCCGGGAACGCCCCAGGCGCGTATACGCCAGTCCCAGATTGAACTGCGCCTCGCCGGAGGCGGGATCGATGACCGTCGCCTTTTTGAACACTTCCAGGGCGCGGGTGGTGTCCGCGGCGGTGCGCCCTGGTTTTAAAAGCAGGGCGTTGCCGAGATTGGTGCAATGGTCCGCCACCTGCGGCTTGAGTGCGATGGCTTTTTCCAGGTAGGGAATCGAATCGCCGGGTTTGTTACGCTTCAGTAGAATAAACCCGTACCAGCCCTGTATGTCTCCGTTCTCGGGAGCGGCGGCGGCGGCTTTTCCGAGTTCGGTCTCGGCAGTCGCCAGATCGCTCTTACGATAGGCGGAAACACCGGCCTGGAACGCGCTCTGTGCCTGGATCTGCGTTGCCGATGGGGCGGCGGGATTGGCGACAGGTGGGGTGGGAGTCTTACCATCCGTTCCTTGCGCTTCGGCAATCATTGTTGAGGATAAGCAAGAAATAATAGCAATAGTGAATAGTCGGCGGTTCATGACGCTCTTATTATACCGGCAATCTATAATTTCA
>JACMMA010000720.1 GCA_014379275.1 Armatimonadota bacterium
AAGAGATCCTGGTGCGGGGGCCGATCCGCGACGTGGTCAGCCTGACTTTTTTGCCGGGACTTCCCACCCGGCTCGCCGTAGCAACGCAAAGCGAGTTGCGCCTCGTTGACCCTGAGACCTGCTCGGTTCTTTCCTTCGCTCCACGCGAAAACGACCAGAATTTCGGGTCATTTATTGCCGCCGCGACGAACCGCCTGGTGATGGTTGGCAGAGACGGGCGGTTGGAAATCATCGACGCCGCGAAGATGCAGACGGTCGCATCAATACCGGCGGTCCGATACGAACCGGTCCAGCTTGTCGCATCGGGGAACCTGATCCTGATGAAAGATTTAAACGGAGTTGTTACACTCTGGAGTCGACAAGAGAAACGGGCACTCTGGTCCTCACTGACCCGGACCGATCGCGACGCGGTGCCGACCTTTTCGCCGGATGGCAAACAGGTATTCTTGACGTCGGAATGGGGGGTGCGTGTCTGCCTCGACGCCGTGACGGGAAAGCCTTCCGGGGACTTGCGAAAGAAAGATATCTATAGCCCAGCATTTTTTTCGCCGAACGGTGAGTTGTCCGTGCGGATGGCGGAGAAGCCCCGCCAGTTCGGGGAGCAACCCCGCCAGATCGAAATCGTGGATGCCGCAACCGGGGCCGTCCGACATTCCATCGTCCTGCCGCCCCGCTTTACACCACGCTTGTTCGCGTTTTCGCCCGACGGAAAAACGCTTGTTGCCCTTGCCCACGCGGGACGCGGCGACCAGATCATCGTTCTCGATACGGCCACCGGCTCGCTTACCCGCACGGTGACACTTAAATCGCACGGGGAAACGCTTCTATTCTCACCCTCCGGAGACGCGCTAATCATTACCGCGCTATCGGGCAGAAGTTCGGGTGTGATGACCGTGCCCCTCGCCAGCGGGGGCGAGCCTCGGATGGTGGAAATGCCCGCCGTGAAACCCGGCGTTCCCCTCCCGCGATTCGCGCCCATGATACTACATATCGCCGTTTCGCCGGATGCTCGGATCGCCGCACTCGGGAAGCAAGACGGGTCGGTGGCGATCTGCGACGCCGCGACCGGAACAGTGTTGCGGGAGTTGCCCGCGCCCCAGTTTGCCGCACTGTATAGCTCGACCGGCTGGGGCGGAAGAGTGGAAGGAGTTTCCGCCCTTGCATTTTGTGCGGATAATACCCTCGCGGTCAGTGGCGGCAAGAGGGTACGGTTGTTCGGCGTCACCACCGGCCAGCTACAGGGCACCCTGCGCTTCGTAGTGACAAAAAGCCCGGTCACGCCGGTGATCACACAACAAAGTCGCACGCAGTTCCTAGTGACGGAGAATCCAGACACCATGAGTGAGTGGTTCTGGACGACGCCGGAGGGTAAATGGGACGCCTCCGCGGGGGTACGTTCACTGGTGAAACGGCGGACCGCAGTCGCCGAGTTGCGACCGGCACACCGCTAATACGTCATCCTTCGAAACGAATCCATGGGATTTCAAGAATGATTGCTACGATATGAGTATGAAAGATTTTCTTCCGATTTTTGAACCGCTCTCCATCGGGCAGGGTCGTCTTACCCTACCCAACCGCGTCATTATGGGACCGATGACACTGAATCAGGCGACCGACTCCGGTCACATGACAGACTGGATCGTGGATTGGTACGAGAAACGTGCCGCGGGAGGAGTCGGGACAATCATCGGGGCGGCGGTTTTCGTGTCGCAAAACGGGCGCGGATGGCACAACGCGGTCGGGATTTCCGACGATAGCTTCACCGACGGTTGGCGTCGGTGCGTGGACGTCGCCCATAAGCACGGGGCACTTTTCGGAACGCAACTTTTCCACGGTGGAGCGTCCAGTCCGGTGTCGCTCGTGGGGCAGCCGCTCTCCGCTTCCGACTGGACCCGTGACGGTTGCGCCCCCGCCCGTGCGTTGACCGGCGGCGAGATCGGACGGATTATCGAAGATTTCGCCGCTGGCGCACACCGCAGTGTCGCAGCCGGATGCGATTTCGTCGAACTGCACGGGGCGCACGGCTATTTGTTGCACCAGTTCTGGCGCGGCGATGTCAACCGACGCGATGACGAATGGGGAGAACTTACCGCGTTTCCGGTCGCAGTGACCGAAGCCGTACGGCAGGCGATTGGACCGGCTGTCCCGCTCCTGTATCGCTTCAGCATTCACGCGGACAGCCCGACCGCACCCAACCATCCGGTCACCCCGGACAGCCTCGCGGTCTTTCTGCGGGCTCTCGAAGCAGCCGGAGTGGACGCATGGGACATTTCCTGCTGGCATGATTCCCGCCGCGGGTACTTCGGAGGGGATACATGGCTGCCCGATTGGGTACGCC
>JACMMA010000721.1 GCA_014379275.1 Armatimonadota bacterium
CAACCCCGCACCGCAGGTACAACGATGCAACGTAAGGTTGCCCCCGTCCGGGCAGGACAAAAGAAAAGAAATAACTAGATGTCCATTGGAATTCACCTTTCGTACGAAACACAGTTTGTACACGTTTTGTACACGCAGCCTGTGTAGCATGACGTCATACAAGGTCGGGAGCGTCGTTCTAAGAAGGTGCGACCCCGGCTGTTATTCATCCAAAGGAAAACTGTAATGCATTCGAATATACGTCATGCCCATGTCTTCTCCGACGCCTTCCTCATCGGGTTTATCATGGTTGCCTTAATGACGGTGGTTTTGCCTGATGTTGCCCTGGCACAGCAAGGTGCCAGGTCTGTGGTCGCCGGGGTTGGTGTTCCTAAGGGGGCGGTGTCCGTTTCCGATTCCGCGATTACGAGTGGGATGGGACGACTGATAGCGGCTGGTGCCAGTGAGTTCAAGTTGCCTGCGCGGATAGGGGGCGACGGGAGCGCGGAAGTACATACGTGGTCCGGTAGTGCCTATAAGCCGGGATGCGCCCCCTTCCTGCAGACATTGCTGCAAAGTGCGTTGACGGAAGCCGGCTACGTTGTCACGAGGGTGGACTCGTCCTCGGAAAATACCCCCAACGCGTTTGACGAGGAAGCATACGGAACCGGTTGGCTGAATCTCGGCTCCGCCGACCCGCGGCACCAGTACTTTCATGCGACCAACGCGAAGAAGGGAGAGACGGTAGTCGGGGTGTGGTTCGATCAGGAAAGCCGGAACCGATTGGTACTGGTTCTCGGCAAGGCGGGCTTCGCAGCCGCACCGACCGAAACCACGGTTCCCGAGATCCGCGACCCGAACGTTTGGGTGGTCAACGATTTGAAGAATGCCGCGAAAGGAATGCCCCCCGCCACTTTGCCGACTTTCCCGAAACTCGCCGCGAAGCCGAAGATGGTGCGTAGCATGATTAAAGACGCTTCCGGTAAGCCGATAGCCGGGCGCAACTAGCAGCCTGGACCAGTGCGGCGGGCGGGTTCCGCGGATACTGTCCGTGGTCAGACCACGGACAGTATCCTGTGCTTGCTTGTGTCTGCCGTGATCATTGGTGTCACCGGTCTGCGCCATCCGGTGGTGTTGCCGCGCCGCGGTTCTCTCGTGGTTTTGCTGTTCGGGTTGCTGACGCTGCCACTCGGGCTGGCCTTGTGGATGCTGGAGCGCAGGGCTCCCCCGTATTGGGTGACGGAGTTGCACTTCGTGTTTTCCGGGGCGGCATGGTTCGTGGTCGGGGGTGCCCTGCGCCGCGGTCTGTTTTCCTCAGGGGGCGGGCGTGCCTAATTTGAGGACCTTTTCTTCGTCTGCGGCTTCGTCACGCCCGATGGTCGGTAGTTTCGCCGCCATCTTGTATTCGGGGTCTTTGGGGTCCTTCGCCTTCTCCGGGTCGAAGATACGCGGGTCGACCGGCACGACTTTGTAGGGCGTGAAGTCAGGTTTTGTCGTGAAGCAGTCGGCGAAATCGTTGGCGAGGGCGTCGCTCATGTTCAGGGGCGGCATGCCGAATATCTGGTACAACGTCCGGTGCATCGATAGGATCGTGGTGTGGCGATGCGAAACATAGCCGCGCCGCGCCCACGGGCTTATCACCATTAGCACGCTGCGCTGCGCGTCGACGTGGTCCGGTTCGCCGCCCGAATCGTCCTGTGTGACGAAGATCGCCATGTTTTTCCAGTACGGCGTGTGCGACAGGAACTCCACGATGCGGCCGAGCGCGAGGTCGTTGTCCGCCATCCACGAGGCAAGATATGGGTAGCCTTTGTCCGGCTTCGGGTCCGACCCGTGATCGTTGCAGATGGCGATATTGATGAAGCCCGGCATCGGCTTTTTGGGGGCGAGGTACAGTTTCGTGAAGTCCTGCTCGAACCAGTGGGCGCGGTACTGGTCCGGAATGTTCATGTTGAAGATGGGAAACTCGCGGCACGTGTTGTCGAAAAGCACCTTGGGCATCGGGATATTCACAACTTCGCGGGCACCGGTCCTGTGCTCGTCCTCGTCCTCGCCGACTCCGGCGAACTCGAAACCCTCGCCGTAGTTGCGGAAGCCGATCCCTCTTCGGTCCAGGTGTTCCCACATCGAACCGGCTTCGGCGTAATCTTCCGGTGCGATGGAACCGTTCGAGCCGAAGGAGGCGCGTCGCCCCGGCGCGGTGCTGTCAGCGCGGAATTTCCAGCCGAGGGTATAAGTCATCTGGCACCAGTTGTTCGGCATGACGCCGACCAGCCAGCGGTGCCCTACCCCGGACGCTTCCGGTTGCATGTAGAAGTTGTCACTGACCGTGAACTGCCGCGCGAGCGCGTTGTGGTTGGTCATCACCGCCACGTCTTCGAGGGTCGGCTGTTTCGGGTCGCTGATCTTCTGCTTCAAGCCCCAGCGGAGCAAGGACGGATCGTCGTTCGCGCCGGGAATCCGGTCGAAAATCGCGTCATAAGTGTGGTTCTCCTTGGTGATGAAAACGACGTACTTGATCTGGTCCGACGGTTTGCCAGGCTGTGTCGGGATCAGCGGGGACGATAGCGCGGCGCGGTCCGCGCTTTTGTCCACGATGCCGTTGTAAGCCAGCGTATCGCGGGTCATGCCGACAAGCGCGGCGTCCGTGGGAATGTCAGTGGTGACCAGTGCACCCTTCATGCCGAGGTAACTGCTGTTCGGGATGTTCTTGCCGCCGTTCGGGCCGTTGCCGAAGCCCCGAAAGCAGACCGTGAGCAGTTTTTTACCATCCGGGGAAACCGCGACCCGGTACGGATACCAGGCGGTTGGGATATGCCCGAGCAGTTTTCCGCTTTTGGTGTCGATCACCCCGAGCGCATTCAGCCCCGATTCGGTGACATAAAGACGGGACCCATCCGGCGAGATCGCCATTCCTGCCGGAGCGACCCCGCGTAATCCGGCGACGAGCGGCGAAGGGTTCAACTTCACGCGCATCGTGATCTTGCCGGAAACCGTGTCGAGACGTTCGACGAAATCGTTGTTATTGTCGGAAATGTACAGGTCGGTGCCGCGCGCGAGCAGGAAGTTGGGGCCGCTACCGCCGACCGTGTTTCCGGCGTCGGACGGTGCGCCGACCGGAAGTCCGGTTTTGACGCGCCGGGTGACGCGCGGGTTAGTCGGGTCGGATACGTCGATCCCCCAGACCGAGAACGATTCGGGGGCGTTCGGGTCGCCGAGTCCGGGTATCTTTCGCCCCTCGACTTCGGCGCCGTCCTGCGCTTCCGTGCTCGGGAAACCGTAGGGCGGGAAAGTCAAGCCGCGCTTGTCGAAGTCGCCCGTGGTCGGTGCGCCGACCTTGCTATACTCGAACATGCCGATGTTGGCGACATAGACGACGCCCTTCACGAGCGCGAGGGCGTAAGGGTATCGCCCGACGGCGACAGATCCGGCTACCTTCCGCGCGTCCACGTCGATCACAACGACGCGAAAATTGGTCACATCGGCGCAGTACAGAAACTTGCCGTCCGCGCTGAGCGCAAGATCGATGGCGTCGCTGTCGGACCATTTTCGCCCGGCAACGTCACCGTTGAGCGAAACTTCGGCAATCAGCGCCCGTGTTGCGGCGTCGAACAGATAGACCACCCCGTTCTCGCCGCCGCTCCAGAACAGCGTCTTGCCGTCGGGCGAGAAAACACAGCCCCCCGCGTTAGGCTTGCGTTTCTTCGCATCGTCCACGCCGGTCGGAAACGCGGCGGTTTGCGGCGCAGTCGTATCCCAACCGGTGATCGTCTGCCCGACCCCTTCGCTCGGAATGAAAAGGGTTTTGCCGTCCGGGGCGATGGCGAGTCCGTGGGGCCACTGTGCGAGCGGCACGGCGCGACCGACCGGCTTGAGCAGTTTGCCCTCCGGCAGAATCGTTGTGCCGTTCGGGTCGTGCTTCGCGTATTCGTTGACGGCGGGTGCGTGCAGATACGGGCGTTGCCGCGAGGTTTGTCGGACAGAAAGTTTGATCGGCGCAGGTTTGGGCTGTTGGGCTTGGGATACCGAGACGCCGCCGGAAAGGGCGGCGAAAACAAGGGGGATGGCGTAAGAGCGCATTAATGATTCCTGACGAGAAAATTGGGGATGCGAAAAATTTAGTTGGGAGGGGCACCCCCTACAATCCCTCTTTATCCTTGCGCTGTTCCGCCATGCTTCGTGGCGGTACCGGTTGCGCGGTCTGTCCATTGACGGATTGAGTGCCGGGTTGCGCGACGGGAGCCGTCGCCGCGGGAGTTGCCGTTGAACCGGACGGCGTAGCGGGGTCCGATTGACTACAACCGGCGAGGGTGAGCGCGACGAATAGAATAACGGCGAAAGAACAGATTTCCCATTTGAGGGGGCGGTGGGGGTTTATCATAGCTTTGGTCATCGGTGAAAATGTGCGCGGTTCCCGTGTGGGGAAACACACGGGAACCGTATAGAGCGGGACCTACGGGTGCGGTCTGCAGCCGACTAATCGACGAAGGAGCAGTTTGCGCCGGGGGCGGCACCCGCCGGACAAGGGGGATAGTTATCGTTGACGAACTTCCAGATGTCGCCACAGGCAATGTTGTCCGGGATATTCATCCCGTCGCCGGACTCCGGATTGACTTTAATGATCTCATCCGGATTGGCACAGTACGCCGTTTTACCAAGGGTCGCGTCGCGGACCATGATAAAACGGTCGTTGAAGGCGCCCGCCATGTATCCGGCGCGGACTTTGACGGACTTCGCGTGACCGTCCATGAACGCGTAGTTGAAGAAGCCGCCCTGATGGCGCAACCCGGCGTTTTTGTTGTTCTGATATCCGTTCGACGGGTCCCAGTTGTCCGCCGCAAAGCCGATACCGATGGTCTGGCGCGGCGTGTCGTAGGTGTCGCCGAACGCGAACGTTTGTGCCGGGTTCTTGACATCCGCCAGCGCCTTGCCGGGAATAAATCTGCCGAGCGCGATGTCCGTGGGATCAATATACTGCTGTCGCTCCAGCAAACCGCCGCCTCGCCACCCGATCGGTCCCCAGTTGTAGCCGAAGCCGGGTAGCGGGGCGATGGTCAGGGCGACCCCGTTAACCGTTCGCGTCACGCTACCTTCGGTGCGGTCCGGGCACTGAAAAACGTTGAGATTCTTAACGTAGGGGTACAGTTCGCCCCACCACTCTTTGCTACCGCCCATGGAGGGCGAGACTTCGTCGTAGTCTTGCACATACTGCATGTAACCGATGACCGCTTGCTTACAGTTGGAAAGACAGGAGATCTGCCGCGCCTTGGCGCGCGCTTGAGCGAAAACAGGAAATAATATCGCGGCGAGAATAGCGATAATAGCGATTACAACCAGTAGTTCGATCAGCGTGAACGCCGAACGAAATGCACTAGAATGATTCATACTTCCTCCACATACACCGCGTTTGCACGCGGTACGATTGTCTAAAATTTACTATAACCGACCAAACAACCCTATCTTATCGAGCCATTGTTAAGCGAAGCTTAAGAGGACATTAAGAAATGCTACACGATTGTTAAATCTTCGTCTCAACGGTAACAGGAAAGAAGGCACACTCTTGCGAACGGACCGGAAGCCATGCGACACGACCGAAACGCAACCGGATTACATGGCGCCTTCATCGACCGATGCAGGAATCGATGCGCTGTTGCTCGTATA
>JACMMA010000011.1 GCA_014379275.1 Armatimonadota bacterium
AGGTTGGCGCCGTCCGCGCAGGACAAAGAAAAGAAACAAGCAACACAACCCACTGTAAGGAACAGAACTGATGAATATTTCCATTGCCGGATTTAGCGTTCACGGACTGGTCGAAGAAAGCAAAATCAACATCTTCGGCTACCTCGAAAGTTGCCGCTATCGTTACCATCTCGACTCCGCCGACATCTGGAACGGACAGATCGGCACCAACGACGAAAGCGTCCTGCGTAAAGTACGCCACGAAATCGAAGAACGTGAACTGACCCTGGCCAACTATCACGTGGACGGCGTTCATCTGTGGGAGGACGATCCGGACGCGCGCGAACGCAACTACCAGAACGCCCTCATCGAACTCAAAGCGGCGGCGATCCTCGGCGCAAAAACCGTCCGTTTCGACACCGGCGGAACGTTCGCCCCGATGACCCCCGAGCAACACGATTATCTGGCGACCCGTTTCGGCGAGTATTGCCGCTTCGCCGCCGACCACGGGTTCCGCGTCGGCCCGGAAAACCACTGGGGGCTTTCGCAGGTCGCCGACAACATGGAAACCCTGATCCACGACATCGCCAGCCCGGCATACGGTATTTTGTTGCACTTCGGAAACTGGCAACTGGGCGACAAAGACGACGGAGACCGACGAATGGCTCCGTATGTGATGCACACCCATGTCGATGCGGCAACGACCTTCGGAGGAAAGCTTGCCGATAAAATGCAGATGCTCCTGGACGCCGGGTATACGGGCTACTGGGGCGTCGAGCATCATTCAGCGAAGAATGAGTATGCCGAAGTCGCGTTACAACTGGCGCAGGTGCGTCGCGTACTGACCCGCACCCGGTGGGAGGCGCAGAAGGCAGAAAGCGACGCCGTCCCGGTACGCAAGACGCTAAATCCGCTTCTGACTCCCGAGCAAGAGGGTCTGGTTTGACGAGAAGGGCATTAAAATGTTCCGGTGGGAGCTTTCGGGTCAGGAGGTGGGTTCCTCGCGCGGCTAGCTTCGCGCTACCCCGACCCGAAGGTCCTACATCCGAATGCTTCACCGGAACATTTTAATGTCCTCACAAACCGGATGCAGGCGGCTACGCGCGTAACGTCTGTTCAAAACGGGTACACCCCCCGTAGTCCATCTTCCTGTTCGTACGAATACGACTGCTTAACGGGGCTTCATAGGGATGTACAATGACAGAAACGTTTGTGCCCGGCGAAGCTACTTCGCAAACGCCGATACAAAATACCGCTCTCCAGAAACCGCGTGAGAGAATCGAGGGCATCTTCCCGACGTTCTTTCTATCCGGGTTTGAGTGCTCGACATTCCTATGGCAGGACAAGGGACGCCGCGACCTCGCCCTGGAAACCCAGCACAGCATCCACTTTGGCGAGGACTACCAACTGCTCCGGAATTTGGGCATCGCCGTTGCGCGGGAGGGGATTCCGTGGCCCCTGGTGGATATAAAGGGCGAGTACAACTTCTCCCGGCTGGATCCCATGATCGCGGCGTTGAACGCGTGCCAGATCCTGCCGATCTGGGATCTGTGCCATTACGGGTACCCGGACGACCTCGACCCGCTAGCCGACACCGACCGTTTCGTCAAACGGTTCGCGCGCTACTGCCAGGCTGCCGCCGAGTACGTCGTACCCCGTATGCGCCCGGGCCGGGCGTTCTTCACGCCGATCAACGAGATCAGTTTCTTCTCCGAGATGGGTGGTGGGTGGGGCTGGGTTGCGCCGTTCAAAAAAGATCCCGAAAGTCGCGACCAGTTACGTCGTGTTCTATGCCGCGCCGCGATCGCCGGCGTGAAAGCAATCCGCGACGTGTACCTCGACGCCCGCATGGTACACGTGGATCCGCTGGTGCAGGTGGTCGCCCCCACGGACCGCCCCGACCTTCAAGACGAGGCGCATCATGAAACCTACGTGGACACGTTCGTCGCCTGGGATATTATTGCGGGGCGGATACATCCGGAACTGGGCGGTTCCCCGGAGATTCTGGATATCGTTGGCGCGAACTCGTATGCCTTTGGGCAGATGGAGTACCGCGAAGCCGGACCACACGAAGCGTTGGCTATAGACGCTCAAGGCATCGTGCCGCTGTGCGACATGTTGGAGCGCGCGTGGTTGCGCTACCGCCGCCCGATCATCCTCGCGGAAACGGGGGGACTCGCCGAAGGGCGACCCTGGTGGCTGCGGGATGTGATGGAAGAATGTCTGGCGGCGGTATCGCGCGGGGTCGAACTCCACGGCGTGTGCCTGTTCCCCGCCGTCGACATGCCCTCCTGGCACACCGGCGAATGGCTGCAAATGGGCATCTGCGATGTATACGGCCTCCCGGCAACCGCGGAGGAACAGCACCCCCTGACCCGCGTCCCGCACCAGCCGTACGTCGACGAACTGCGCCGCTGGCAAAAAATACTGAACCGTGTCGAAGTTCTGGACGACGACCCACTCAGCGATCCGGTGGACCTGAACGACATCAAGATCGCAGCGGATCGCTTGCAAACCCAGCCCGACAAAGACTGGAGCTGATAAAGGTGAAGTTGTCAAGGCGCAAGTAGAACATCAAGTGCCGACTTCGCCGTTTCGCGTCGGTCGCGAAGTGCCGTACGAACCTGCCCGAATAGGCTGAGTAACAATCCCGCTTCGTGTGTATTGAGGCGCAGGCGGCGGAAGAGATTCTTGACCATTTCAGGTCCCGGTTTCGGCGACCTGTCGCTGGCGAACCCGCTGTCGGCCATAATGTCATCGAGCACGCGGTCGAGTTGGGCGAGGGAGTTCCATGTCGGGACGCCGGTCGTGCGGCGGCGCGGGTCGGCGTGGACCGGGACGGCCGGAAGGCTCACAGCATCGCCGTAGGATTCGGTGATCTTGTACAAGACGAGCAGCACGGACTGCGCGAGATTGAATGAGGGGTTTTCGGCGGCGGACGGGATACGTACCACCCACGAACATTGATTGAGGTGTTCCTGACGCAATCCATTATCCTCGGGCCCGAATACAAGCGCGGTCCGGCGCGGCTCCCGCTCAACAAGCCCCACACTCCACTGCGGGAGCGTAACAAAATACGCCGGGTTCCGCCCCTCGCGCTCCGACAAGCCGACCACTTCTTCCATATCCGACAGCGCGTCCGCGAATGTGTCGTGAATCCGCAATCCGTCCAGTACCGCCGTCGCCCAGACCGCCGTGACGCCCGCTTTTTCACGGTCATACCCGCGCGGGGCGACAAGGTGAAGATGCCGGAAGCCGAGGTTCTGCATCGCCCGCGCGACCGACCCGACATTACGACTTTCCTGTGGCTCGACCAGAATCACATGGAAATCATCTAAAGGGGTAACGGTGGCGGTACTATTCATTTTCCTTTTTTGTCCTACGCGGACCGCGCCAACCTGACGTTGGATCGTTGTTACCTGCGGTGCCGTGAATACGTTAGGTGTTCCGCGTTTCGATTTTGCCCTTGCTGTTTTCCCGCGAATCCGACGGCTGGGGTTTTCACACTCCGTGAGGAAACCCTGACCGGCAAATTCGCGGGAAAACAGCAAGGGCTAAATCGAAACGCGGGATACCTATCGTATTCACGGCACCGCAGGTAACAACGATCCAACGTCAGGTTGGCGCCGTCCGCGTAGGACAAAAAAGAAAAATGAGTAGTACCGCCACCGTCACCCCTTTAGATGATTTCCATGTGTTTCTGGTCGAGC
>JACMMA010000114.1 GCA_014379275.1 Armatimonadota bacterium
GGCGTAAACAAGAAAAATCCCGCTCGCGGACAACCTGCGGGCGGGATTTTTGTATCTCTATCCGTTCGGTACGTGCCACCACGAACCGATCCGGCGAGCGATTCTCTAGTGGTGGTTAACGACCTTGCCGGTCTTGTCATCGACCACGTCACCGGTCACCCCGTCAACGACCTTCTCACCAACCCCACGCGTGTCGGGGGTGCCGTCGTTGGCATAGCCGCCGGTTTTGAGCGAGCCCTGCTCCTCACCCGGAAGCCGATTCACACCAGTGATCCCGCTGTCTGAGGTGGTATGTACCACGTTATGACCCGACGTGTTGACATACGCGCTGTCGTTCGAGTTCACGTCGTTCGTTGTGCCCCCGAGACCCGTCACGGTATTGTCGTTATCCATGCGGTCTACGGCTGCCACCGCCGCGCCCGAGGCCGCTGCACCGGCGACACCGCCGATAATCGCGCCGAGGACGGCACCAACCGGACCCGCAACAGCACCCGCCGCTAAGCCGGTGACCGCGCCGCCGATACCGCCAAGGGCCGCGCCCTTTTCGGCGTCGCCGCTCGGGTTGTCGTCAATGCCGTGTTGAATGTTATCGTCTGCCATTTGGTTTATACTCCAGGGTATTTCCGCGAAAGTCGCGGGGGTTGTTTCATGAATCTTTTACGTTTGCGATGTCATACCGCTTACAGGATTCTTATTCCCGCTTGCCACGTTGTGTAAACCAGTCGGGCATTGATTTTTGTGCGAAGGAAGAATACATGATGTCACGGCGTCGTGATTTAGAAGCTATTGCCGCCTAGCCGTTATCCGCGAAAGTGACAGGTCGTCGGGGTCTTCCGTGACCACGTCGGCGCTCTCGATACCGGTGAGCAGTTTCGTCAGCGGGTTCGGGTAGGCGATGCAGTATAACCCGGCGGCTTTCGCGGCGCGGATACCGTTCGGGGAATCTTCCAGCGCGAACACCTCATCGGCGGAGCATCCGAGAGCGGATAGACAGCGCACGTACAACTCGGGGTTCGGTTTGGTGTGCGTCACATCGTCCGCGCAAAGTCGCACCGGAAAGAAGGAAAGCAAGCCAAGCCGCGCTAAATGATTATCCACCCAGTCATGGCCTGAGGACGACGCGAGACCGATCTGCAAACCGCGCTCCGTGGCGTCCGCCAGCAAGGACAGAATACCCGGACGGGGGTGCTGCCGCGTGAGAAGTTCCGCGAACAACGTCCGGCGGCGTTCGCGCACCGCGTCTACGTCCAAGGGGTGGTCGGCGTGCGCGGCGAGATACGCATAAATGTCCAACGGATTCTCGTCCATCCCGATGCCCACACCCGTCGCCCAGACCGCGATGGGTAAGGTGACGCCGTGCTCCGCGCAGATCGCTTGCCATGCCTCGTATTCCGGGGTTTCGGTATCCAGTATCGTTCCGTCAAAATCGAAAATAATTCCGCGCAGGGGTCGCATAAAAAGGCTCCTTGGATTGAGTAAAGCAATCGCAGAAAGAGTTTACCAAAGATGAGTGCAAAACCAGTGGGCATCGGTGTAGTAGGGGCAGGCAGTATCGGGATTCGCGGGGCACTCGCGCACCTGTGCCTACCCGACGTACAGGAAAAATCGCGCTTGGTCGCTGTCTGCGACCCCGTGGCGGGCAGAGCGCAGGCTGCGGCGAATAAATACGGGGTGCTACGCGCTTATGACACCTACGAGGAATTGTTGGCGGACGCCGAAGTCGACGCCGTGATTCTTTGCTCGCCGATAGGGTTGCATTATGAGCAAGGGCTTGCCGCAGTCCGTGCCGGAAAGCACATCCACTTCAACAAGACGATGACCGTCACCGCCGACGAAGCGACGGAAGTGATCAACGAAGCCGAAAAGCGCGGTCTAAAGATCGTGGCATCCCCCGGACAAATGCTCCGTCCGTCGAACCTGCGTCTGCGCAAAATGATCCAGGACGGTGCGCTGGGGCGGATCGCGTGGGCGGTCACCGGCGCGGCGTTCGGGGCTTACCACGAAAAAGAAGGCGTACGGAGCGGCTCCGATGTTCTCTCGAATGTTAACCCGTCCTGGTACTGGCGCAAACCGGGCGGTGGTCCCCTTTATGACATGTCTGTCTACGGGTTGCACACGCTCACTGGCCTATTGGGACCGGCGAAGCGCGTCACGGCGATGAGCGGCACCGCGATCACCGAGCGCGAGTGGAACGGGCAAATGTACCCCTGCGACGCGGACGATAACTCGCTCCTGACGCTCGACTTCGGCAACAACCTTTTCGCCATGGTTCACGGAACGTTCGCCGGGTCGGTATCCGCGTTCGGACAGCCAAGCATTTTCGGAGAACGCGGCTCGATTGTCGGACTGGACGTTCAGGGCAAGCGTTTGGATTACCCCGGTTCGGACCGGGACAACGGCAACCCGATACGCCTCCTCCCGCATGTGGACGGGACGGTGCATGCCGACATGGAAGAAGCGCACGTTTTCGAGGACACCATGCAACTGGTGCGCTGGGTGCGCGAGGGAATCCCGAGCAACGCGACCGCGGAACACGCCCGCCACGTCGTCGATATCATCGAGGCGGGGTATCGCGCTTCCGAAACCGGCACGGTGCAAACGCTCACAACAACCTTCACCGCGCCGGAAGGGGAGTAGATATGCTATCGGAGACGCCGAATCTTGTCTGGCGTCTCCTTTGAGGAGGGATCCGATCAATGCCTTACAGGGGAATAATCGACCCCCTGGACGGGGTTTTGCCGGATGATGTCATCGCCGAACGTTTCAGGGAAAACCTCTTCTCTGCCTCGAAACGAGGGATCTGTCCTGCCGAGTTAGAAGACGGGTGGGTGGATATTCCGGCGGACGTAGAAATAAACCGTGTCCGCGTCGTAATTCGGAGGGACGTGTCGTATAATGGTTGCAATTCCCGCAATTAGGAGAGTCTTTATGTCCTCAACTGTCCGCTCCTGTCCGCCTTCGAGATTGCTCCGTATCGGCTTCACGCTGATCGAGCTGCTCGTCGTGATCGCGATAATAGCGATCCTCGCCGCGATACTTTTCCCCGTGTTCGCTCAGGCGAGAGAAAAAGCACGCATGACGGCCTGTCTGTCTAACATGAAGCAACTCGGACTGGGTATGCAACTGTACGCGCAAGATTACGACGACACTTTCGCCTATGCCGCGAACTACGACATCACACCGGCGTCCGCCCGCCCGATCTGGCCCGCCATGATCCAACCGTATGTGAAAAACGAAGGAGTATTCCGCTGCCCGAGCGCGGGCAACGATGCGTACTCCACGAACTGGAACGCACGGTGCTATCCGTCCATCGGATTTACGGGGCAGATGGCGTTCGGCTCGACGTATGCGCCGGGGGCTGAATATTTCCCTGACACGGTTCCCATGTCTTATATAGAGGAATCTGCCCGAACCCCCTTTTTCGCCGACACGCCGAACGCGGACGTGAGCACGGAAGCCTGTACGGCATCCACCACGAAAAACCGCTCCTATGTATTTGATGCCTGTGTCGGCGGGAGCAAAGTGAACGCCACCGACCCGCGCCTTTCCACCCCGCTCGTCGCCGATGTGGATCTGGTGAAGAAACTCGGCGGAACTCTGGCGGCGGGGCAACTCAAACCCGTCTTCGCCCGCCATCATGCGCGGGGGGATAACAGCGGGCGTACGACCATTTTGCTCGCCGACGGTCACGCAAAAACCTACAGCGCGTCCCAGATTCTGGACCAAGACAAAGGCGCGAATCTGCTCTGGCGGTTCCGCGGATGCCCCACCGCCCCGTAGCAAAACCGCTTCTATTTATTCGTATAGCGCCCCGAAATAGCCGCTTGTTTCGGGGCATTCTTCGGGCAATTTACTCTCTAAAACGGTATAATTAAAGCGTATAATTTACACGAAAGAGGAACTATCCGATGGCCTTACAACTTGCCATGCTGGAGACGCCCGACGCTTCTCCCGTTTCCGTTGCACCGACCGCATACCGCCTTTGGACGCCGCGCCGTGTGGTGTTCACCCCCGATGCTTTACAGGAGCCGGGGGGGCAGCGCATCTATGCCCGCGTCGCGTCACTCGGGATACCCATCGAGGTATTAAAGTCCAACCGCTTGACCGAACTCCGCGGCTCCGATGAGCGTGATACATACCGCCGTGCGAAACAAACGCTCGCCGTCGTTAACGCGCCCGCATCCCAGTTCGAATTGCCGCCCATCCCGCCGAGCGCCGATTATCAGTTCCATCTGGCGCAGGGTTGCCCCGCGCACTGCCAGTACTGCTACCTTGCCGGGAGCCTGTCGGGTCCGCCGGTGGTACGCGCCTATGCCAACCTGCCACAGATCCAGCAAAACCTTCTGCGCTTTGCCGGCACCGACGGCGTCACCAAGTCGTTCGAGGCATCCTGCTACACGGACCCGCTCGGTATCGAGCATCTGATCGGCTCGCTGGCGGACACGATTCGCTTCTTCGGTCAGCAGGACGGGATGCATCTACGCTTCGTGACCAAGTTCGACGCGGTGGACGATTTACTGACCCTGCCACACAACGGCAAGACGCGTGCCCGCTTCTCCATGAACGCGGATAGGGTGTCGCGCCTATTCGAAGGGGGCACGGCGACGGTAGATAAGCGTATCGCCGCGCTGAAGAAAATGGCGCAGGCGGGTTACCCGGTCGGTGTCGTGCTTGCGCCGATCATGCCGTTCGACGACTGGCAGGAGGAGTATGGCGACTTGCTACGGTGCATCGCCGACGCGCTGGCGGCTACGCCCTGCGACCTGACTTTCGAGTTAATCACGCACCGGTTCACGCCCGGCTCCCGCGAGACGCTCCTCGGCTGGTACCCGGCGACCTCGCTCGACATGGATGTGGAAAAGCGCGAGCGCAAGTTCGGCAAGTTCGGCGCGGCGAAGTATGTTTATCCCGCCGCGACGATGAAAGAGATCAAGGCATTCTTGACCAAGCAGATCGCGGAATCGTTGCCGTCGGCGCGGGTGCTTTACTTCACGTAAAACACCCTGTCACGCCGCCGTGCCGCGGGAGCGTTTCATTAAGACTGTTCCGTGAGACGGTGACGCAGGAATGTTCTCCGGAAAAGGCGTATACTTCCGAACGACATGGCGACGATGCGAAACGTTTCAAAGACAGACGGGGCGGGTGACACTGCCCCGGCGACACCCCCGGCGAAGATGAGCAACGCGAAAGCCCTCGGCGTGACCGCGCGGTCACTGCTGTTGGGGTTATTTTTTACGGTTCTGGCAGATCTGTGGATCCACTACGCCGAACTGATAATGGGCGGTCGGCAGGGACACACCGCGATTGCCGCGACCTCCACACCGGTCGGTTCGTTCTGCATCCTGTTCGTTCTGTCCGCGATCAATATCCTGATACGGGCTATCTTGCCGGGTCTTGCCCTCGCGGGTGCGGAACTTCTGGTCATCTATGTGATGGTAACGACCTCGGCCGTGTTATCGTCGTCGGGGCAACTCCACTTCATCATGCCTACCGTAGTCGCCTCGTGGCACTACGCGACCGATGCGAACGGCTGGGCGGGATTGTTCCACCGGTTCGTGCCGCCGTGGATGGCGCAAACCAATCCTAAAGCCCTCGACGCGTTCTACAAGGGGCAAGCCCCGGTCGAGTGGTCGCTCTGGTTGCCGCAGATGGCGACCTGGATCGGGTTTATGCTTGCGCTGTCGTTCGCCTCGCTTTGTATCGCGTCGCTCCTCCGGCAATCGTGGGTGGAGCGCGAACGACTGACGTTTCCGACCGTCGCGCTTCCGCTCGCTTTATGCGAGGACAAAGTACCGATATTCAAGAGCGTCCTCTTCTGGTTCGGGGCGGCGATCCCGTTCGCGTTCGCGGTGATGAACACCGTCGCCTTAAACCAACCGGCGGTGCCGTACATATCGCTCCGCGCCGAAACTAACCTGATGCAGAACGTCGGCGATCTGCCCTGGCGGGCGATGAACCCTCTGATGCTGTCGTTCTACCCGTTCGTGATCGGTATCGCGTATATGATCCCGGTCGATGTGACATTCAGCGCGTGGTTCTTCTACCTGTTCACGAAAGCCGAGCGCGTCTTCGGATCGGCGTTCAACATCGACGCCGACATCACCGGGGCGCAGCGGGCGACATTCCCCTATATCGGTCACCAGGGCGCGGGGGCGTTTTTGGGACTGACCATCGTGACGCTGTATCTGAATCGCGGCTATCTCAAAGAAGTCGTGAAATCGATTTTGAAAGAACCGGGGGGAATCGACGACTCCAACGAGCCGGTTTCCTACCGAACGGCGGCGATCGGGTTGCTTTGCTCGATGGGAGTCATGGTCGGCTTCTGTGTCGCCGGCGGGATGCAGCCGCTTATCGCCGTGATACTGATCGTCCTCGCCCTGACCTATATGATCGCGGCCACACGAATCCGCGCCGAAACCGGGAACGCCTGGCTTTTCGGTCCCGAGATAGACGTGAACGCACTAATGACACGAACCCTCGGCACCGGTTTTATGACGCCACAGGACATGACGATCCTGGCGTTCATGCGCCCCGCCGTCGCCAACTTCGACATGCGCTGTATGCCGATGCCGCACCACTTCGACGCGTTCAAAATGGCGGACGCGGTCGGGGTTTCGCGGCGGCGGCTGTTCGGCGCGATCTGCGTCGGAACGGTGTTCGGGTTAATTGCATCGTTCATGATCGCCCTCACGCTGTGGCATATGTACGGCGCGGAGGCGAAAGCCGAGCCGTGGCGCACGTCGCAGGGGCGTGTCCCGTTCGATAATCTCGCGGCACTTCTGCGGAACCCGGTCCCCGCCGACCCGTACGCCATGGGCGGGATCGCGTTCGGGTTCGGCATGACCACGGTTCTGATCCTGCTCCGCACCTACTTCGTCTGGTGGCCCCTGCACCCGGTCGGCTACGCCATCGCGAACACCGGGACCATGCAGAGTACCTGGCTACCGTTCTTCATCGCCTGGCTACTCAAAGTCCTCGTACTGCGCTACGGCGGGCAACCGATGTACCGCATGTTCATCCCGTTCTTCCTAGGTCTGATTGCGGGCGACCTGCTAGGCGGGGGATTTACGACACTGTTCGGCGCGTTCACCGGAATCAGCGTGTATCCGATCAACTGGTAGGATTGCGTTTTTCTCTTTTGAGCAAACAGAGCGCTCATTCGATACTATAAGCGTGATGAGAAATCAAAACCTGTATCTGGTCGAGATCAAAGAAGACGGCACATTTTCGGAGAAGATCACGGGCCTGTCGGACATAGCGAAAGACGTCTGCCGGGCGTTCGTCGCCATCTACAAGGAGACGGGGTTTCAGTCGCCGTGGACTGGCTACCTGGCGGTGCGGGACGGCGAGGTGGTCGGCATATGTGGATTCAAATCGCCGCCGATTGACGGCACGGTCGAAATATCCTACTTCACGTTCCAGCAATTCGAAAACCAGGGGATCGCTACCGACATGGCGCGAATGCTACTCGGGATCGCGCACCGCGCCGCCCCCGAATTCCGGGTCATCGCACATTCACTTGCCGAGGAAAACGCTTCGGCAGCGATCCTGCGGAAAGCGGGGTTCACGGACGCGGGCATCGTTGAGGACCCGGAAGACGGTCCCGTCCGGCGATGGCTACTGGGGAAATCGTGAGCAAGCCGTATGACGTCTCGCTGAAGTGGTTACTGGAACTCAACCCTCTGGACTGGGTACGGTTTCTCGGCTTGCCGGAGGGCGACGTCTCGCTCGTGGACGCCGACCTATCTACCGTGTCCGCGTTCGCCGACCGCCTGATTCGCGTCGACGCGGAAGCGGGCTCTTATCTCCTTCATAACGAATTGGAGTCCGGCAAGGACACGGCGAACGTCGCCGAACGGCTGTACCATTACGGTGCGCTCGCCGATTACAAGTTCGGCTTGCCGGTGGTTGGTGACGTGTTCCTTTTTGCGCCGCGAAGGGAATAGCCCACGCCTGACCGGGCTCTGGATGTCGAATTCGTGGGACGAACTTCGACAAGCGGCTTAGACGTAATGTGCATCTACGCTTTAGCATATTTCTTGCGAGCGTAATTATCTGTGCCGTTCGTTTTTATCGAACCCCGAGGAGTGCTACGATTTGTGGAACCCGGATGATCATCCCGAACTGTTAAACGAGGAGTTGCAATCGGCAATTCAAGCAATTGCGGCGAGCGACACGCCGAAAACACGCAGACAACTTTATGAAGTTCTACAGACACTGACCTACTGCGTGATTCATACCAACGAACCCGATGGAACGACTACCGTCTCGGGGATTCGGACTGCAGACGGTGCCGCGCATATGATCGCTTTCTCTGATCCTGCCGCTCTACGGCGTTGGGACCCGGATATTGTATCGTTTCTTACGATGACTGCGGATCGTTTCTTCGCAATGGCAAAGGACAGCGCGTTCAAGGCGATCTCCCTGAATCCTGCGGGACCTGCTGGCGGTATCATCCAGCGATACGAATTCGCCGCGTTTGCGGAAGGCAAGATTCCCGATGTCGCTCCCACGCTTCAAACCGTCACTGAACCGCACCCCGTGATCGGTAAACTACCTGAGCCATCGGAGTTGATCCTTCGGTACAAGCGGCGGAAGATGCTACCGATGCTATCTGTGTTCCTCTTCCTCAGCGGGTTCCTCATTCTGATCTTCCCAGTCCTGCTTCAAAAAGATCACCTGAACCTGAACGAATCTCTGCTACTTTACGGGGGGCCGGTTTGCCTTCTGATCCTGATGCCCTTTACGCTCGGGCTGATCTGCTCAGTAATCTTTCCGCGTCCCGCCTTGCATCTGAGCGGGATGGCATTACTGTGACCGATATTTTCTACCAGACGAAAAAAGAATCATGGACAAACATAGCGATGCTAAAGTTTAGAACAGTGGGAACGGCGAAAGACACCCAGCACATGTTGAAGGTTTACAAGACGGACAACAAAATCGTGAGCCACGTGCATCTTGACTTCCTACACGGCTCACTGGAAGCCAACAAGCGTGAGATCGAGGCTTACTTCGCGCGGATCTGTGCCACACATTATCCAAACACGCTGTTCCCGGACACGGTGCTTTAACCATGCGCAGACTTGCAGACTTCGCAGCTCTCGCAAAATCGTGCAGACTGTGCCGCGTCCTGATGGGCAAATCGCCTGTTCGGTAGGTTGTCGCAAAGCCGTGTGAAGCGTTATAATGCCGAACGACGCACACTATGGCAGTTCAACAACCCGAAACTCTTTCTTCTCTTGTCCAAGACCCGGCGATTACCGCGCCGCAAGCCGGACGCAAGCGCGAACTTTCTGACCGCGCTATCGCGAACCTGTTTCTGCTACCGACGATCCTGCTCCTCGCGGGGATGAACCTGTTCCCTCTGTTCTGGTCGCTGTACCTGTCGTTCACCGAGTACCGTGCCGATAGCCCGAAGTCGATGCCGACGTGGATCGGCAACGAGAATTACCGCGACGCCCTCTCGAACGGCGACATCTGGCAGTCGTTCCAGATCACGGCGGGGTTTACCGTGCTGGCGGTCGGGTTGCAACTCGCCATCGGGTTCGGGCTGGCGATCCTTTTGCACCGGACGTTCCCGCTTAAAGGGTTTGTGACTACGCTGTTCCTCCTACCAATGATGCTTTCCACAGCGGTCGTCGGGTTGTTCTGGAAGTATCTGCTCGACCCGTCGTTCGGCATCGTTAATTATCTGCTCGGCGTGGTGCATATCGCGCCGGTCAACTGGTTCGACAAAGAGCACGCGCTCTGGTCGGTGGTGATTGCGGACACGTGGATGTGGTCGCCGTTCGTGATGTTGATCGCGCTAGCGGGACTGGCGTCGGTACCGAAAACGCTGTATGAAGCGGCGAACGTGGACCGTGCGTCGGAATGGTTCAAATTCCGCTACATCACCCTGCCGACTATCGCGCCGCTCCTGATGGTCGCCGTACTTTTCCGAACCCTCGACTCGTTCAAAATGTTCGACCTCGCCTGGATCATGACCGGAGGCGGCATCGGCAACGTCGCGGAAACGGTGTCGATCCGCGTCTTCAAACTCGCCCTCGTCCAGTGGAAAACCGGCGACGCGTGCGCCCTCGCGTATGTCGTGTTGCTGGTCATCATCGGCTTGACGAATCTGTATCTGATTCTGCTCGCCCGCGTGAAGGGGGAGGGAATCCCGGACGCCGAACCGTTCCTCGCCCGTTTCGCCGAATCCCCCGCCATTCGTGGGATGTCGCGCGTCGTGCCGTTCGCGCTTGCCGCACTGGCACTTTTCGGCGCATACCGACTGGGCGGCGTGACACTGGTCGGGATACTCGCCGGCATCACCGCGTTCTGCGCGTTGTTGTTTCGTTTGCCGCAGTCCGTGCGCTCGGTGCTTGCTTACGGTGGGATCGTGGTCGCGCTGATAGCCTATCTGTTTCCGCTGTACTGGATGATCGCGACCGCGTTCAAACCGTTCAATCTCGTCAATCAAAACCCGCCCGCGTTCCTGTTCGCGCCGACGGGAGCCAACTTCGCCGAACTGATGCGCCGCGACACGGCGTCCACGGCGGCGTTCGGTGGGCAACTCGCCGGGTCGCTATTTATCGCAGTGACCTCAACGGTGCTCGCGGTCAGCATGGGAACCCTCGCCGCCTACGCGTTCTCACGCTTCCGCATCAAGGCGAAGAACGACGCACTATTCTTCATCCTTTCCACCCGCATGCTCCCGGCGGTTGTTGTCACCGTGCCGGTGTTCCTGATGTTCCGCAGTCTCGGCTTGCTCAACACGCATGCCGGGCTGATCCTGCTGTACACCACGGTCGGGGTCGCGTTCGCCACCTGGCTGATGAAAGGCTTCACCGACGATGTGCCGCCTGAGTATGAGGAAGCCGCTCTCCTGGACCGCTACACACGCCTGCAAGCGTTCGCCAAAACCACCCTCCCGCTGATCGTCCCCGGCATGGCGGCGACCGCCGTGTTCTGCTTCCTGAACGCCTGGAATGAGTACGCGTTCGCGCAGTTCCTGTCTACCTCCACGCCGCTGACCGCGCCGCCATCCATTACGTCGGTGGTCGGAACGGGGGCTATCGAATGGAACAAGATTGCGGTTCGCGCCCTGATTTTCGTGACGCCCGCAGCCACTTTCACGTTCCTGATGCGAAACCACCTCCTGCGCGGGATGACCTTCGGCGCAATCAAGGGGCGGTAAGTTATGCTCAGTGGATGCGGAACGGGCACAGGGATCAGGCAGATATTCCGAAGAAGGACCTTTTCCCATAGCTATAGACAGAATTGGAATACTAGAATCAACATCTGGCGATGTCACAGATCTGTGTAAGTACTCGTTTGCTTGATCAGACTTCTCGCCGTAAGGAGGATTGTATGCGTTTTTTGTCCACACTTTGTATCATTCTCACCACTGCGTCCTTGTGCCTTTCTGGTAATGCGTTACGCCCCGCTGTTGCACAGGAGGCAGTCGTGTCTGCATCACCACGCAAAACGCTTGCTTTAGAAATCAGCAACAAGGCGGGCTTGGTTACCGTGCGTGAAAAAGATGGCTCCTACCGTTTCGCGCAGGTGATAACGACTTCTGATCTTCACATTGACCTTGAATTCGCAGAAACGTCTCATACTATTCGGCTGACGTTACGCGACGCGAACAAAAAGACGTTATGGAATACGACGATTGGTAACACAGGAGTCGAGAAGTTTGGGCTTGAGTGGAAAAAAACTCGCGGCGATGATCCCGGTGTTGTCCTATCCGCCACGTACGTGGATTCCCCCGTCCGTCCACTGCTGGATAAATCGTTTTCTCCGACAGGAAAGGGGAAGGTCGTTATTGGCAATGATAACATTCTTTCGCTCGCTGATTTTTCGGATGGCAGTAGCAAAGGTATGCGTATGGAGCGACGCGGCGACGCGATGGTGATGCTCGTGTATGAGGACGGCAAATTAGTGGAGAAAGGTCGTGTCTCAATCGATGAAAAGACGGGTGCGACTACTATTACCGGGGATGGCAAAGTGCTGTCGTTCACAAACGCCGGAAACAAAACAGCAACAATGAAAGACTCGGTAGGTACGATCAGTATTCGTACCGAAGAGCGAGACGGCAAGAAATATACTGTGCTGGATCTTGGTACCCGGCGCATTTTCTTCGAGGGAGACAGTGTGAAGTTACAAATCGGTGACGATGGTGAAATATTCTTGAGTATTCCATCGGCACCGTAGCCGGGCGCAATGCTAACTTCGTCTTGGTTTTCGCCAGCGCACGAACGCCGTGTGAATCACAAGCACGAATCCTCCCGTGGTGCCGACAAGATAGGACGCATTGGGTGCGAAGTAGTCCGCCATAAAACCGCGCAACCGCGACAGTTCGATTCGTGGGGCGATGGATGGGAAAGGGTGAACGGTCGCCGAACCGTCCGGCGAAAGGAAATAGCCGATCAACCCGGCGAAGAACGCGAACACCGCCGAAGTCACGCAATGCACCCGAAATCGCCACGGATATCGTTCTCATCATTCAATCTCATTGAATTCGTTATTTGCCGCGGATGATCAAGCTTTAGCACCAGGCAGATTCAGTAACTTGCTCGTAAGCGAGACCAAACCGTGCCTGTTTGGCAATCGTGTTTGCGACAAGCCATACCCAGTCGCAAGGTTTTCCGATGTTAACACAGGCGCTATAGAAATCTCTGTAAGCCAACACGGCGTCTTCCGTAAAGCCGGATTCTGCCAGCACTGTTGCAAGTTGGGAAAAAGCAAACCCATAGAGTTCGCTCTGTTTGACCTCCTCCCATACTTCATACAGTAGAATACGTGCTTCAATAGTATGACCGGCCTTCGCCATAAGAGATCCGATCGAAGTCAATGTTACAAGTCGCTGATTTGTTGTCGTGTCGTGAAAGACAGCATAGGAAGCAGTGATCCGGCCAGCACTTCCAATAGCCAGGTTGAAGCTTCCCTTTTTAGCTAACTGTAAGGAATATCGCTCGTAGTACAGAGCGCGAAAACTCTCGCACCATTGCGCCTCCTTGAAAAGTTTTTGGGCGGTGTCGATTTCTCCCAACGCAAGATATGCCTCAATCACCCCAAATCGGACCACTTCGTCTTCATCCATTTCACTTCCCGTGTCGCTGAAAGCTGGCAAGATGCCGCTCAAAAATTGGAATGGTCCCTCTTCACTCTTGAATCTCACCGGCACGTCAGCAAGGTAGTCTTCTGCATTTCGCAATACAAAGCGTGCTTCTTTCAATTGCTCGGTGTAGGCAAAAGTACAAGCAAGCCTCGCCCATGCACTTGCTCGGCTTAACGCTGACTCCATTTTGTGGATTGTCGCAACTGCCCTATCGCGTTTCTTCAAACTTCCCCAACCGGTAGTTAACCAGAGCAATGTGGAATCCCGACAGAGCGACTCACTCGGTAGCAACCGCTCAACATGCGCTAGCCAGTCCTGCCTTTCTAACAACATCGATGCCGTAATAACATTAGACAACAAGCCTGTTTTGTTCTCGTCTGGTGCAGACTCTGC
The DNA here is from genome assembly GCA_014379275.1 of Armatimonadota bacterium. Classification (GTDB taxonomy): domain Bacteria; phylum Armatimonadota; class Armatimonadia; order Armatimonadales; family Armatimonadaceae; genus JACMIU01. The sequence continues at coordinate 13,496 of JACMMA010000114.1, forward strand.
CGAGGAAAGCCAATTCGCGACAATACGGTCAGTGTCTTCTTGATAACCGTGCCGTGATAGAAGCAAAATTGTAGACGCGAACAATGAACCGCCGCCCCGCTCGACATGCGAGATAGCCTCGGTGAGACAACGCGTTACTTCCTCTGCCATCCCCAATGCCTTGTAAGCCTCAGCAAGATGCACCAGTGCATGATCATCTTCACCGTCAAGGTTCAGCGTGTCGTGCGCTGCTTTTTCAACCGCTGCCAACGCTTCACTGACTTCCGCTCGAATCCGATGCTCCACCATCGCCATTTCAGGGAGGCTGTTGCTTTCGGCATTCGGCGTGGTATTCATATCAAGCTCTTACACTGATGGCTCATAATTCAGTATTGGCGATAGCCAACGCTCTATTTCCGGGACCGGCATTTCTTTGCGGGCGGCGTAGTCGGCGACCTGATCGGGTTCGATCTTGCCGACCGCGAAGTAATCCGCGTCCGGGTGGGATAAGTAGAA
>JACMMA010000722.1 GCA_014379275.1 Armatimonadota bacterium
AGCCTGAACACCACCGCTCTGGAAACCGGCAAGGGCAAGCTGTACCCGCACACCGTCGACGGACTGTAGTCCCCGACGCCCGACCCCTGGAAACGCCCCGGTACATTCGTGTACCGGGGCGTTTTCGTGTTTATGACGGATAAAAACAGCTTTTCGGAGGTTCCGCGCATATTTTTATATCAGAAACACGCCCGAATATGGAAAAACTTCAACAGCAAACGACAGAACCTATACTTGCCCATCCTACCCGAAGCGAGTCATCCATGAAAAATATGTTTTCGTATAAAAGTAAAAAAGAATCATCCGGCTTCACTCTCGTCGAGATCATGATCGTAGTCCTGATCATCGGCATCCTACTCGCGGTCGCCGTCCCGAATTTCATCATGGCGCGCGAGCAGTCGCGGAGAAAAGCCTGCATCAGCAACCTTCGGAAGATCGACTGGGCGAAAGACTGCTTTCTGATGGATAACAACAAACCCGGGAACAGCGTGATCGTGGACACGGACATTTATCCGCCTACCGGCACGACCTATCTAAAGTCCATCCCGCTGTGTCCCTCCAACGGCACGTATACGATAGGCAACGGCAATGAGGCACCGACTTGTAGCCATGGCGATGGGCACGAGGTCAACGGCAGCTAGCGGTAAGTCGCTAGGAGACTAGGTCGAGCCTTGTGAACGGCGGGTGAATCCGCGTTCTCCACGAACGAATCCCGCCTTCGCGGGGTCAACCGCGTATCGTAACACTATGATCGGTTTGTAATACCATGAAATTCACCCCGCGAAGGCGGGATTCGTTCGTGGAGAACGCGGATTCACCCGCCGTTTCATCAAGCGATCATACACCATACAATTAAGACGCGATTCACCCGGCGGGCAGAACCCCGAAATCATACGGGATTCCCGGCGCGATATACTGAATACCGCATGATCTCCTTGTCGAAAGTCGCCGTTCATTATCGCTCCGGCGCGAAAGGTATCGGCGCGGTGATTGCCCTGCGCGATGTTTCGCTCGATATCCCCGGCGGCGATTTCGTTTTCCTGGTCGGACCGACCGGCGCGGGAAAATCCACCCTGCTCAAACTTCTGTATCGCGATGTCGCGCCGACGGCGGGCACGGTGACGGTGGCGGGTTTAAACCTGTCGGCGATGAAGCCCCGCGATGTTCCCGCGCTCCGGCGGCGTATGGGCATCATTCTGCAAGACTACGGACTGCTCCCCGAACGCACCGTCTGGGAAAATGTCGCGTTCGCCTGCGAAGTCCTGGAGCAGGACCGCCGCGAATATCGCAAGCGGATTCCCGAGGTGCTGGACCTCGTCCACATGGCGCACCGGTGCGACGCATTCCCGCATCAACTTTCCGGCGGCGAGCAACAACGCGTCGCCATCGCCCGCGCTCTGGTCAACCGCCCCGCGCTTCTTTTAGCCGACGAACCCACCGGCAATCTCGACCCCGAAACCGCGTCCGGCGTGATGGAAGTGCTCCTCGAAGCGAACCGGCGCGGCGCGACCGTGGTCGTCGCCACACACGACGCGGCCAGCGTCAACCGACTTCGGCGGCGCGTGATCGCGGTCGAGCAGGGCACGATAGCCCGCGATAACGGGGAAGGGGCGTATGGATATGCGAATTGACACGGAACCTCACTCCCCAACCCCCTCTCCTCGGAGGAGAGGGGGAGTCGGAGGGGGTACCGGTAGCCAGACATTTCCGGTGCATCTACTCCCCCTCTCCTCGGAGGAGAGGGGGTTGGGGGGTGAGGTTCCCCTATGACCCGCTCCTTCCCATTTCTCCTTGCCGAAGCCGTGCGCAACCTGCGGCGGCACGCGCTGATGACCGTCGCGGCGATCTCGGCGATTGCGGTCGCGCTGACGCTGATCGGGGCGTTCG
>JACMMA010000723.1 GCA_014379275.1 Armatimonadota bacterium
CCGTCGCCGACCAGGGAGCGCATCTCCTGGGCGCGGGCGGCGTGGTCCTTCATCTCCGACGACGACGAGCGGGCAATCGTCATCTTGCGGATCGTGTCGTCGATCAAAAACAGTTCGTACAAACCCTGCCGCCCTTTATAGCCGCTCTGCTGGCACTTGTCGCAACCGACCCCGCGCCGGAAGGGGGGCGCGGTCGCGGCGGGACTATTCAGCCATTTTTCCGCCGACAGCCCGATGCCTTCGAGCGAGAGAGCGTCCGGCAAGTACGGTTCGCTACAGTTGGGGCAGTTGCGCCGCACCAACCGCTGCGCGACCGCGCCGATCAAGGACGACGCGACCAGGTACGGCTCGACGCCCATGTCCAGCAGTCGCGTCACGGCACCGGGGGCGTCGTTGGTGTGCAGGGTGGAAAATACCAGGTGCCCGGTGAGTGCGGCGTGGATCGCGATCTCGGCGGTTTCGTGGTCGCGGATCTCGCCGACCATGATAATATCCGGGTCCTGACGGACGATGCTGCGCAAGCCCGAAGCGAACGTCAGTCCGATATTGGAACGTACCTGAATCTGGCTGATGCCCTGGACCTGATACTCGACCGGGTCCTCGATGGTGAGAATATTGGTCGCCGGGGACATGATCTCCTGGAGGGACGCGTACAGCGTGGTGGACTTGCCCGAGCCGGTCGGACCCGTCGCCAGTATCACGCCATAGGGAATCCGGATCATCTGTCGGTACTTTTCCAGCACGTCCGCCCGAAGCCCCAACTCTTCCAAGCCGAGCATCGCGGTGCCCTTGTCGAGGATACGCATCACGGCGCGCTCGCCGAAAACGGTCGGTACGATGCTGACGCGGACATCCACCGCGCGCCCGGCGATCACGATCTTGATGCGTCCGTCCTGCGGCAACCGGCGCTCGGCGATGTTCATTTCGCCTAAAATTTTGATGCGCGAAACGATCGCGGCGTGCATCCGTTTCGGCGGCGTCATCACATCCCGGAGCATGCCGTCCACGCGGTACCGAATCTTGACCTCGCGCTCATACGGCTCGATATGGATATCACTGGTGCCGTCGCGCACCGCCTGCGCGAAGATCAGGTTGACCATCTGCACGACGGCGGTTTCGCCCGCCATCTTTTGCAAGTCCGCGAGGTCGGTGGAATCGTCCACTTCGGTGATGTTCGCGCCGCCGGAATCCGCCGTGTGACCGGGCAAGCCCGCGATGATGCGCTCTAAAAACGCCTCCTCGATCTTCTCGCGGAGCAACGCCGGGTTCGACAGAACGGCGCGCGTCGGGATCTGTAAAAGAACGCCGAGTTCGTCCACCGAACCGAGCGACTGGGGGCTGCCGATGGCGACGACAAGCACGCCGTCATCCACAGAAAGGGGGAGGAGTTGATGCTTCAGGGCGAAGTCGCCGGGGGCCATCGAAATCACGGAATCGTCTAAGCGGATCTCCGCCAGATCTGCCCATTCAAAACCGTCCGTTGCTACCGGGAACACGCCCGATTCCATCTGTTTCACTGCTGAAGTGACCATGACGAGATATGAGACGGGTCAAAGGATTGAAAGTTCATTTTATTTGACAACATAACGTTTTAATTTCGGGAGGAAGGCACCGTCTCACTACGGACATATTCCGGCAGACAGGGACAATGAACGCGCGACGTATAACATAGACGGGGATTTTTCGAAGTAGAAACAGAGTAATACGGTATCCAATCACAGGTTTGTCCGGATGAAGCTATAGTCATATGAGCCCGTCACAACTTTCTTCTAAAACAGGTCTAGCATCGGAAGCAACGGATATAAAATGGTGTTAACAGCTGTTTGAAAGGACAGTCAGCCCCTCCTTGAGCTTTCCTAGCGAGGGACTATGGGCGTACACCATGAAGGCTATTCGGGCACTGAACTCCCACATTCGCAATCTACTGTACCTCGGTAAACAGTCGTTCCGGTGAACCATGGCCACCTGTTTTTATCTGGCCGGCGATAGGTTCATCGTGACGGTCACCACGGTCTACGCCCGAATCACGATTGACTAATTGTTCCCGTACACGGTCATGTTCTTACGATATGTCGATGGGGACACGCCCATGATCCGGCGGAACGCCGTACTGAAAGCGAAGGGGTCTGTATAACCCACCCGCTGGGAGATCCATTGTATGGAATGGGAGTGATTGCTGACGAGGAGTGAGGCGGCGTGGCGCATCCGCAAAAACGTAACGTATTCTTTTGGCGAGTAACCTGTCTCGGACAGACAGATCCGGCGCAGTGTTTCCTCGGAATACACGGACTCCTGTACGAGCTTGTTTATGGTCCACGGGTACGAGAAGTTACCGATAACCTTCTCCCACAGAGGACGGAGTAGATTGGTCGTTTGCAACCCGGGATGCCCGATGTACTTCCCGTAATGGACGATCAAATCAACCCAGTGGGCGACATAATGGGGATTCCCGTGCGAAAAATTTTCGTCGAATAATCCCTGTATCGCCCGGTAAAGTTGCGCTGCGGAGGCAGTGATCAGGACCGGTTCCTCTACCTGGATGATGGAATCGTCCAGAGCGACAATCCAGCAACAGTGCCAGTAATCTTCCGGGGTTTTGGCGTTCAGTCGGTACGCGGTCACCTGACCTTTGGGCGCGAGGAAAACCATGCCCGGTTTGCATGCCTTCCACTCGCCGCCGACCAGTACCTCCCCCGCGCCGTTCAAACAAGCGAACAATAAATACTGGTCCGGTCGGGGGCGGTATATGGAAAACCCCTCGCGCGCTTCGACCCAACCCACTGCCACGATGTCCCGTGCGGCGAGAATGCTCTCCTCGGTGAAAGGGACAAGCCACTCCTGAGACATCTCCCCGAAAGTTTTGGTTTCAAAAAGGGACTTGGGGGTTTTAACTATTCTCATTCTTTATTTCTATCGTACAATCAGAAGACATGTCTGGATTTCACAAAGGTTCGCCGGAGAATTCTGAGGTTTGATTCGGTTATGCCCCAAAAACATTCGACGGAACCGTCAGACCCGAATGCTCCCGGTTCGACGCAGGTGAAGTCTTCGATCACGTTCCGCTCGGTTCTGCTGGGGTTGGTGCTGACCGTGCTTAATGTCATCTGGGTCACGCAGGTGGAAGTCCATTATTACATGATGGACGGTTCCTCATTGCCGCTCTTCATCACGCCGATCTTTCTCCTGCTCGTCCTGGTCGCCGGGAACGCTCTGATGTCGCTCGTCGCGCCGCTCCGCCGTTTCACGCTCCGACAGGAGGAGATGCTGGTCGCCTATCTGATGGCGGTCGTTTCCAACACGTTCGCCGGACACGACATGCTGCAAAACCTGTTCGGACAGATTACTCATGCGCACTATTTCGCCCCGCAGAACAAATGGCAGGAACTTTTTATAGATCGGCTACCGCAGTTCCTTTTTGTCTCCGACCCGGACGCGCTAAAATACTGGTACCGCGGCAACACGCCGCCGGGCATCGCGAACGGCTATCTGGTGCATTGGGCGGTGCCGCTCGCACTGTGGGGCGGTTTTTTCTGCCTCCTGTGTGTTTTATTCGTGTGCATCACGGTGATCATCCGCAAGGCATGGACGGAGAACGAGAAGTTAGCATTCCCGATTATCCAACTGCCACTTGCCATGACAGAGCCGGACGGGACGCTCTGGAGATCGCGGCTCGTCTGGGTGGGTTTCGCCGTCGCCTTCCTCACCGGACTCGTCAACGGCGTCCATGAACTGTATCCGCAGATTCCCAATAACCCTTGGATAAAACTTTTCGACGTCGGGCAGTTCTTTACCGAACAGCCGTGGGCGGCGATCCGCACCTACGGGATGCAAACCAGCCTGTACCCGTTCGCCATCGGGCTCGCCTATTTTATTCCGCTCGATCTCGCTTTCTCTTGCTGGTTTTCGTATCTCCTAGCGCGAGGATATTTCGTTTTCGGGCGGGCGACCGGCCTGGACGGCCCTTCGGCGGGACAGGGCTGGCCCTTCCTGAAGGAGATTTCCGCCGGGGCATGGATCGGGGTCGCCTCCGCCATCGTGTGGGCGAACCGCCTTTACTTGGTCGAAGCGTTCGTCCAAGCATTCGGAGCGCGAGACGATTCCACCGCGGACTCGGGTGAACACGACCCTGTCGAGAGTCGGCGGTATCGCTGGGCGTTCATCGGACTAATCGTGGGGGGCATCGCGCTACTCGGCTGGTCACACTTTCTTGGCATTCATCCCGTCGTCGCCCTCGGTTTTTTCGGGATATTCTTCGCCCTGTCGATAGCGATCACCCGCGTCCGCGCGGAGTTCGGCACGCCGCACGAGATAGTCCTGGTCAAACCGGGTGACATTCTGGTGACACTCTTCGGGACCCGTGCCATCGGAGAATCGAGCCTGATCGGGATGCAGAGCATGTACTGGTTCAACCGGGGGTACCGATGCCACCCGATGCCGAACTTGTTGGAGGGTTTCAAGATGGGCGAGGGGAGACGGATGCCCTTCGCGCCCATGCTAGGGATCTTCGCGCTCGCGTCGGTCGCGTCGCTCCTCACCACGTTCGCGACAAACTATTACACGACCTATGAGGCGGGCGCGACGGCGAAGGCGGCGGGATACAAGTGGTGGGTGGGACAGGAGGCATATAGCCAACTCGCCGCCTGGCTCCGATCCGGCCAGCAAGCCGGCGATCAGAGTTTAGGGTTCTTTCTCGGCGGGCTGGCGGTCGTCGGCGGACTCAGTTATCTTCGCCAGACATTCCTTTGGTGGCCGCTGCACCCGACCGGGTTCGCGCTCGGCATCTCTTACGCGATGAACTATTTCTGGTTCTGCGTCTTCGTCGCGTGGCTGGCGAAACTCTGCATCACTCGTTACGGGGGAATAGAGGCGCATAAACGCGCGATTCCGTTCTTCCTCGGATTGATTCTGGGGGACTACACCGTCGGGGCGATGTGGTCATTTCTCGGTTTGTACCTCGGCACCCCCACGTACCGCATCTTTATTTGATCCCTATCCGCGCCGGTGGAGTAGCCCGCGTCAGGCGGCAGAATATGTAACTCAGCAATGGAAAAAGAAATGACAATAGATCGAACGACCGAATCAGATCCGCGCCCGTTTTTGTACAGGTATGTGCCGATGCCGGTCGATGCGAGCCGGAGCCTACAGCACCAGTGGGATACGAAGCCGGTCCTCGAATCACTTCTCGTCGACGATATGGACTCGCTGGACAACTGGGGGCTGAAGACGGTGGTGGGCAAAAAAAATGTAGCCACGATTAGCCTTTCCCGAGAACATGCGGTTGACGGCGGTACCTCGCTGAAGTTCGTTAGCCCGACCAAACTGCGGGTGCCCCTCGCGGGCGAACGGTACTGGGAGTGGCAGTTCCTGACGCGTAAGTTCGACAAGAAAGACTTTTCGAGTTACAACCGCGTTTCCGTCCAGATATTCCCGGATTTTCCGGGGCATAGGAAGTTGCACGTACTTCTCATTTTGCATAACGAAGGCAACGTACCCGATACGTATTTCCGCGAAGGGATTCATGCGGTCATGCTGGAGAACCATCGGTGGAACAAAGTGGCGATGGAGATCCCGCACCTGCCGCACGACAAAGTCACCGGGGTATCCATCGTTTACCGGCTTCAGGGCAACGAACCCGGCGCGTCCGAAACCATCACGTTTTACGCGGACAAATTGCGGTTCGAGAGGGTCAAGGCCGACCATTTTGAAGGGTGGAGCACCGACAACTCCATCGCGTTCTCGCACTCGGGCTACAACAGCGACAGCAAGAAGACGGCGTTCACTTCCCAATCCGGCGCGGATAAGTTCGACCTCGTTAACGTAGCGACCCGGAAAACGGTGTTGACTAAAGCCGTATCGAAGGAAACCAGCACCGCCGGGTCGTTCACCGTGTTCGATTTTTCCGAAGTCACTGCCGCCGGGAAATACAAGCTCGTTTACGGAAAACTAGAGACCGAGCCGTTTCCCATCGAGAAGTACGTCTGGATGCCGTCTATAGAGAAGTCGGTCAACCTTTTTTTCTGCGAGCGGTGTGGCTTCGCCGTGCCCGGTCTCCACGACGCGTGTCATACGGATTGGTACACGATGGTCGGCGACGCGAAGGTCGGTCTGAGCGGCGGGTGGCATGACGCGGGGGATCTGTCGCAGTCGCACAACAACACGGCGGAGGCGACGGGCATCCTGTTCCGTCTCGCGAATAAGTATCGGGCGGGCGATAAAAAACTCTCCGCCCGTTTGCTCGACGAAGGACGGTGGGGATTGAAGTGGCTACATAAGAACCGTTTCGAGGGGGGCAAGAAAGTCGACTGGACGGTTATCGACCACTGGTCGGACGGCAAAGTCGGAAACTTCGACGACATCGTTGCCCCGCCGCCGGGCGGCGAGGCGGGCTACTTTTCAGTGATCGCTAATGTCGAAGCCGCTTCAGCACTCAAAGAAGTCGACCCGGCTCTGGCGAAGCGGTGTGAGCGATTCGCCGTGGAGGACTGGAACGCACAGGCTACGGGCGGTCGCGGGGAGAACGCCGAGCGCCTCGCGAACGCGGTGCTGGCGGGGGCGAGACTGTTCGCGTTGACCCACGACCCGGCAATAAAAGATCAGTCCATCGCTTACGCCGAACAGCTGATGGCGTTGCAACGGACGGAACCGATGCCCTGGAGTATCCCGCTCAGCGGTTTCTTTTATCAGGACGCGGACCGGGTCCGTCTGTTCGGCTTCAATCACGGGTTCACCGTCGCGTCGCCGATAACGGGACTGGTGGAGCTATGCAAGTTGTTCCCGGACCACACGCATCACGTGCGATGGGTTCGCTCGATCCGGCTGCACGCGGAATATCTCCGAACGCTTTCCAAACTGACGGCCCCCTATTATATGATCCCCGCGAACGTGTACAAACTGGGCACGGTGTCGGACGACGTGACTTCGAGTGTTGCCGATTCGCAGATCAAGCAGGGGATCAAGATGGATGAGGACCACTACCTGCGGATGTTTCCGGTCTGGGGACCCTACCGGGGAAACACGCCCAACGTACTGTCCTGGGGTATCGGGTTAGCGTCGGCGAACCAGATACTGCGGGACCCCGAGTTGAAGAGCATCGCCCAGTCACAGTTGGAATGGGTGGTCGGGAAGAATCCGTTTTCTCAAAGCCAGATGTACGGCGAGGGGTATAATTTTTCCCCGCAATATGCCGTGATGACCGGCGATATGGTCGGGGGATTGACGGTCGGGATTCTCACGAACGGCGACCGTGACGTGCCCTATATGCAGGCACCGGTTTTCTGCAACTACAAAGAGGTTTGGGGGCACTGCTCCATTCGCTGGCTACAATTGCTGGATTGTCTCGATTGACGTAGCAAGAACGCATAATTATTGGTTTTGAGGAGAATGTTCTAAAGGAAGTTATCGACAAGAATATTTGGGGGTTTTGCAAAGGTTTTGTTGTGTTTCAACTATTCCTGCAATCACCATCGCGTTGTACACTGAGTTCAGAGTCCGTACGGTGTGATGAAGGCACCGTTTCTTACAGGAGTGTTCCCGCGATGATGTGCGGTTCATACTCCTTCAGCAATGACCGTTTTTCACAGTTTGAAAGGAACTAAATGAATGCATTGTAGCAATGTCCGTACAACAAATGAGGGTTTCCCTGTATCAATCACGCGGAGGAGTCAGTCCGCTTTCACTTTGATAGAGTTGCTTGTCGTGATAGCAATAATCGCCATCCTCGCCGCGATACTTTTTCCCGTGTTCGCGCAAGCCCGCGATAAGGCACGTCAGGCGAGTTGCATGTCGAATCAGAAGCAGATCGGTCTCGGTCTGATCCAATACATCCAGGACTTCGACGAACTGTTCCCGCTTCTCCAGGACGACACTCCGAACGGGTTTTACTGGTGGGGGCAACTGGTCCGCCCTTACATGTCGCAAAATAGTGACGCTCCCGCTGGCACCGTCTACAATTGCCCGTCGTTCCCAAAGGGCGACCAATGGATGCAGTACGGGTTGCATTACGACCTGCGCGAACGCGAGTTAGGGCGCGTCCCTGAACCATCGGAAACCGTCATGGTGGCGGAGAAGGGGCAGAATTCCGAGGAAGGGGGCAGTTTCACCGCGTTTATGCCGTGGGAATGGTTGTGGACCGACACTGCCTTTAAAGATGGAAATCAGGCGAGCGGGCTTTGCTCCAACCCGACCCCCGCGAAATACGATCTCGACCGGGACATCGACTCTAAAGACGCCTGGTCGTGGCCGAACGCCGCGATGCCGCGCTATCGCCACGCCAAAACCGGTAACTTTATATTCGTAGATGGTCACGTGAAGGCGATCCCGCGCGGTCGCTTGGATTGGTGCCGTAATATATATATCAAGGGGGAACCGCATCCCTTCGGTGGGACGCCTTACCCTTACTAAAATCCTCTATACACAGGCGGGGCGGGCGGCAACAGTTGCCCGCCTCCGACACAGGCAAAATTCATGTTAAAACATAGTTCGCGACTGGCTCTCTTTCTGTTCGGCGTTGGTCTTCTCCTGACCGCCGGATGCCAAAAGGATATTGCGACCAACCCGCCCCCACCCGCCGTGCTGAACGCCCGGATGGAAGATCGCATCAAAACTAACCCGTATATGTCCGAGGAAAACAAAGCCCTCGCGCTCAAAGCGAACGCTTCTATGGGGGGGAAATCGTCCTCTGTCGCGGGCAAAGTTTCTGCCGATCCCAGCGGAAAGCCCGTCGCCAAGGCCCCGGCGAAGTAACACCATTCTATCCCTTCATCCGTGCCATGTCTGCGCGGCATGACAACACAACACGTGCCCGATGCGTCTGCAATTGCGTGTTATCGCGATAGAAGCGGAATCTGCCTGAACCCTTATGAATCTAATGACCACGAAAACGGTATCGCTGGCGAATATTTCTTCGTCACGGTTGTCGAAGTTGACACGCCTTGGAATCGTACTCGCATGTATCCTGTGGGGCGGTGCATTGACGGGACACACCCACTGCGTGCGGGCACAAAGCCCCTCGCCCAAGGTAGTTAAGCCTTTGCCTGTTTCATGGGACTGGGCAGTACTAGGCAAAGCTCCCAAGACTTACGAAGTTCCCAAGGAGTGGGAAGCGGACCGCCCCGGCGTTCGCGCCCTCCTTTATGACGGACTCCCCTACAAAGGTAAGCCGACCAAAGTCTTCGCCTGGCTCGGAATCCCGGATCATAAGCCCGGCGAAAAAGTCCCCGCCGTGGTCTTTATTCACGGCGGGGGTGGGACTGCGGACGACAATGTCGTGAACATGTGGGTGAAGCGGGGCTACGCCTGTATCTCGATTGACGATGTCGGTAGTTACCCCAACGCGAAGGAGAAACCGGATATCGGGGGACCGCGCGGCAACGGCGAATGCTTCGAGCAGGTGAACGACGACCCGAAAGAACAGTGGATGTACCACGCCGTCGGGCAGATCGCCCTCGCAAACTCCCTTTTGCGCTCGATGCCGGAGATCGACGCCAACAAAATCGGCATCACCGGTTTGTCTTGGGGCGGTGTGGTGACCTCCGTTGTCGCGGGGGTGGACCACCGGTTCAAGTGGGCGGCACCCGTCTACGGCGGCGCGCACCTGGAGGACAGCGAGTTTTTCAAGCCGGTTCTCGCCGCGTTCGGCACCGAGAAGTGGATCGGACTCTGGGACGCGCAACAGTATCTCCCCCATGCGAAGATGCCGATGCTGTGGATCACCGGCACGAACGACGATTATTTTCAAATGCCGGAATGGCAAAAATCGTACCGGTTGCCGCAGGGACCGCGCACGATCCTTCTCAACTGGCGCATGGTCCATGCCCCCTGGGCGGGATCGGACCCGAAAGAAATCGAGGTGTTCGCGGATTCCATCGTTCGCGGCGGGGAACCGCTACCGCGCGTCGGCACTCCGAAGCGAACCGGGACGCGGGTCACGGTGCCCGTCGAAAGCCGGTCGCCCATCGTAAAGGCGGAATTGACCCACACGGCGGACACGGGGGCATGGTCGAAACGCGATTGGAAAATCGATCAGGTGACGGTCACCCCCGACGCGAAAGGGCGCACCACGGTTTCCGGCACACTTCCCACCGGAACGCGAGTCTGGTATGTACGCGTCGAGGACAGCCGTGGGGTGAAAGTATCCAGCGATCACGAAGAGCTTTCCGCGCCCCTTTAACAACTCGACAATTGATCTATCCAAAACAATGACGAATAATAAATTTACTTTTGAACTTGCCGTTTCCCCGAAGGAAATCATTTCGCTTAGTTTCGGCATCGCGGCAGTGGGCGCACTGCTTGCCCCCCGCGCCTACTGCACGCCGATACAGGCAGGGGTTCCGGTTGCGAAGAAACAAGCAAGAGTAGCCCCGGCCGTATCGCAAGCGAACACGATCTATGTTTCGCCGAAAGGCTCGGATGCCAGTACAGGCACCACCGCGAAACCAGTCGCGACGCTGGAGCGGGCGCGTGACCTCGCCCGGAAGCTTCCGCGCACCGAAACCGTTCGCATCGTGCTTCGTGCCGGTACCTATCGCCTATCGGAACCGCTGACACTGACATCCGAAGATGGCGGCACCGAAAAGGCCCCTGTTGTCTGGGCAGCGGCACCGGGCGAAAAGGTAATCGTCAGTGGCGGCGTCCCGCTGACCGGATGGAAGACGAAAACCGTCAACGGCAAGGGAGCATGGTCGTTATTTCTCCCGGAAGTGCAGAAAGGGGATTGGTATTTCCGTAGCCTCTACACCGACAAAGAGCGGCGGCAACGGGCGCGACTGCCGAATACCGGGTTCTTTGTTGTCGCCGATACGGTGAAGCGCGGCAAGGACGAAAACAACGACTGGCTCGCCGGGCATGACCGCTTCTTTTTCAAGAAGGGTGACCTGTCCGATTTCCCCGACATGAAGAGCGCGGAAGCGGTCGTGCTGACGCAGTGGACTGAGTCGCATCTACCGTTGACGGCAGTGGACGAAAGCAAAAACTTCGTGACGTTCGATAAGTTCACGGTCCAGAACATCGGCAACGACACGCGGTACTGGGTCGAGAACACAGTCGGGGGTCTGGATCTGCCGGGCGAATGGACTCTGAACCGCGAAACCGGCGAACTGCTTTATTTGCCGAAGCCGGGGGAAACGCCGCAAAACACGACACTCATCGCGCCGCGTGCGGTAAAACTTTTTGACCTGAACAAAGTCGCCAATATCCGGTTCCGCAACATCCAATTTTCGCACTCGGAATGGTGGTTCCCGAAAGACTATAAGGGTGATAGCCAAAACCCGGATAAAGTTTGGGCGGTGCAACAGGCGGGTCAGGCGATTGGGGCGGCAGTCGAAGCGAACGCCCTGACCGATTCCGCGTTCGAGAACTGCGAGTTTTCGCACCTGACGGGGTTCGCCATTGAACTGGACGGCCCCTCCCGCCGCAACGCCATCGTGCGAAACGTTATGAACGACCTCGGCGCTGGGGGCGTTTTGATCGGGCCTCGCGGGACGGACGATAAGCGTGTCGAGGAAGAGATTTCCGAGTTCAACGTGGTGTCCGATAACCACATTTTCGACGGCGGTCACCATTTTCCGGGGGCGGTCGCGGTTTGGGCCGGCAGGGTGCGGGAAACGAAGATCGTCCACAATCACATCCACGACTTTTACTATTCCGGCGTTTCGGTCGGGTGGAGCTGGGGGTTCGGTGACACGCCGAGCAAAAACAACGTGGTCGCCTGGAACCATATCCACGATCTCGGCAAAGACGTTCTGGGCGACGGCTCCGGCATTTATACGCTCGGCGTTCAACCGGGCACCGTTATCGAGGGCAATGTGGTGCATGACGTGAACGGCAATTTCGCGTCGCGGGGCATCTATCTGGATGACGGCAGTAGTGGGATCACGGTGAAGAACAACCTGTCGTATCGCAACCGGACGGCGAACTATTTCCAGTGGGCGAGCAAAAACAACCGGGTCGAAAACAACGTTTTCGCTTTCGCAAAAGACGCGCAGATCGAACTCGGCGGGGCGGTGTTCAACGGCGGAGCGGTGGCGATGAACTTCGAGCGCAATATCATCGTGACCGAGCCGGGCGGCGTGTTTAACGCCTTCGACCCGAACAACGTCAAGTCGATCTACTTCTTCGACAGCAACCTGTTCTGGAGCGCGAGCGGCAAGCCGTCTCTGCCGGGAAACGCCCGCGATGCCGGTTGGGGGAAGAACGCCGTGGAAGCCGACCCGCTTTTTGAGAATGCCGCGAAGAACGATTTCCGGTTGAAAGCGGGTTCTCCTGCCCTGTCGAAAATCGGCTTCGTCCCGGTGGACTGGTCGAAAGCCGGTGTCCGCCCGGCGAAGAAAGTTGCGAAACAGTGATCGGTCGGTGTATTCGTCGTGTCGAAACCAACAACGTTGTGAAAGGTATTTCTATGAATCGAAAAAACATGCTCTCCCGTTTGCTGACTGTGACGGCGGTCGTCGCGCTGATGACGGCCACCGCCCGCGCCCAGACACCAATATCCCTCGCGGATGTCACCAGTCCCGGCGATCCGATCTCTTCGAGTAGCCCGAATTTCCCGGCGGGCGAGGCACCGCAATTCGCGATAGACAACGACGCCGGTACGAAGTTCCTCAACTTCGATGAGGAGAACGTGTTCCTCACGGTGACGCCTTCCGTAGGCTCGACGGTGGTGACCGGCGTTTCGTTCGTGACCGGGAATGATTCGCCGGAGCGCGATCCGGTCAACTACGACGTGCTGGGTTCGAACGACGGGGCTAACTACACGCTCATCAAGAACGGCTTCATCGACCTCCCGTTCGACCGGGGGCAGCGCGGTTCGGCGGGCTTTTATAACGAAATCGCTTACACGTCCTATCGCGTCAAGGTAAACAACATTCGGGATGTCGGTGCCGCCAACTCCGTGCAGTACGCCGAACTGGAACTGTCCGGTACACTCGCGAACGTGACGCCGGGGTTTATCGCCGATGTTCTGAACGGCGCGAGCGTCGAGCCGAGTTCGGGAAACTTTCCCGGCGGCGAAAACCCCGCGAACGTTATCGACAACGATTTCGGGACCAAGTATCTCAATTTCGACGAGACGGGGACGTTCTTGACGTTCACCCCCCTGTTGACGCAAACCGTCGTTACAGAATTGGCGATCACGTCGGCGAACGACGCGCCCGAACGTGACCCGGCATCGTTCCTGCTGGCAGGGTCGAACGACGGGGTGAACTTTACCACGATCTCCGACGGGTCGTTCCCGGACTTCACCGCCCGTTTCCAGGAGCAGGTGGTGACGTTCTCCAACGATACCGCTTATCAGTTCTATCGCTTGACGATCCCGACAATACGCGATGCGGGGGCGGCAAACTCCATCCAGTTCGCCGAAGTCCGTCTCGGCGGCACCTCGGCTTCCGTGGTCACTGTGCCGGAACCGGCGACGGCGAGTCTGTTGTCCGGAGGGATCATGATTGTGGGGGCATTCGTCATACGCCGCCGCGGGTCCGCGTAGCCGGACGCGGGACCGGTCCGGTGCGGGAGAAACCCGCACCGGACCGGATGAATATCGACCGGGATTACTGCCATCCGGAACGGTGGCATATGATCGGTTTTATTAAAACTATTGCCATTCAGTCAATCGATTGAAGTCAGAATATAAGAACTCCGTAATGTCGGCAATCCATACATCAATCCAGGAAGCCAAATCTACCGGGGCAAATATGCCCCGCTCTGAAAGGTGTCTCATGAAAAACCATCCGTATTTGAACATGCAAACCCGACCCGCGAAGACGCGGCGGAAACGAAATGCGCTCGTCGCTCTGATGGCGGCGACCGCCGGCGTGGCAATCTCGTCCGAAGCCGCGAACGCCCAATATATCTACCGGGTCAACTCCGGCGGGGGGGCGAACGGTCCTCTCGCCGCCGATCAGTACTTCTCCGACTACAACTCGGGGGCGTTTACCTATAACGACGCGCCTATCAATCGCGACGCCGTCAGCAACCCGTTGCCGGAGAGCGCGTACAAAGACGTGCGTGCCGCCTATAACGGATCGCCGATCGCCTACACGTTCCCGAATCTGACCGCCGGGAAATATTATCGGGTCCGGCTCCACTTCTTCGACTTCTATGCCACGGCGACGCGGACCCAGAGCGTCGTCATCAACGGGCGGTCTTATCTGCAAAACTTCGACATCGGCGGCACCGACAAGGTCAGCGTGCAGGACTTCACCGCCGCCGCGAACGCGCAGGGACAGTTAGTGGTGGATATCGCGGGTGGGAACGACAACCCGTTTCTGAGTGCTATCGAAGTGCTGGAAACACAGGTCTACTTCGTCGCGACGACCGGCAACAACAACTGGGCGGGGACGCTCGCCGCCCCGAACAGCGGTCGCACGAACGGTCCCTTCGCGACCGTGGCTAAAGCGCGGGACGCGATCCGCGCCCTGAAAAGTAGCGGACAGTTCAACAAACCGGTGACCGTGTTCGTGCGCAACGGGACATACTATCAGAGCCAGACCCTCCAGTTCACGCCGCAGGACTCGGGCACGGGAGTCAACAGCATCTCCTACGAAGCCTACCCCGGCGAAACCCCGGTCGTCAGCGGCGGGCGACGTCTGACCGGATGGACGACGACGACGGTGAACGGCAAAACCGCGTGGAAACGTACCCTTTCGGATGTCGCGTCGGGATCGTACTTCTTCCGCGAACTGTGGGTGAACGGGCAACGCCGCATCCGCTCGCGCTACCCGGACCTCAACGTCGGAAACAACACGTTCCTGCGCATCCAGGGTCCCGTACCCGGTGACAACGATATTCCCGGCCGCAACAACCGCCGGTTCGTCTACCGAAACTCCGACCTCGACGGGTTGAACAGCGGGGGCGACGTGACCAACGGCGAGATGGTTCTGATCGGGTCGTGGCGTTCGTCGCATCTGCCGATCACGGGACTCGACACCGCGAACAACGTCATCGATTTTTCCAAGGAGACGGCGACCGAACTCGGCAACGGCGACCGTTACTGGGTTGAGAATACGCTCTCCGGTCTGAATCAGCCGGGCGAATGGTATCTCAACCGTACCAGCGGCGTCCTGTATTATCTGCCGAAACCCGGCGAAACCACCAGTAACACAACGATCATCGCGCCAGTCCTGACAAACATCGTCCGATTCGACGGTAACCCCGGCGGTAATCAGTCCATCACCGACCTCACTGTTCGCGGCCTGACCTTCGCCAACGCCCAGTGGTGGTTCCCGGCGACATTCCTAGCCGGCGGACCCGACCTCGGGGATCTGGCGAACACCTGGACAAACGGTGTCTATGAAAACAGCGGCTTCAGCACCGAGGGCGGGCAGTTTCAAACGGCGGGGGTCGAGGCGGCGGTTGTCGCGAACGGTGTCAAGTACTCGACCTTCGACCGAAACACGTTCCGTAATATGGGCGGATACGCCTTCGAACTGTATGAAGGTGCGCAATACAACCGCGTCCAGGGGAACAAGATCACCGACATCGGCGGTGGGATCAAGCAAGGACCGCGCTTCACCGACGGTCCCGGTCTGCTCGATACGCGCGATAACATCATCACGGACAACACGATCAGTGATGGAGGACACCGATTTACCGGCGCGGTCGCGATCCTGTGGGCGTTCACGCGAAACACTCTGATGACGCACAACACGGTGTTCGACTTCAACTACTCTGGAATCGCGGGCGGTAGCCAGGACGACTTCGATCCGAACATGGTCAACAACAACCGCATCGTCCATAATGAGGTGCATCACGTCGGGCAGAACCGCAACTTCTCGC
>JACMMA010000724.1 GCA_014379275.1 Armatimonadota bacterium
CACCGAAAACAATAAAAATATCGACGACCGCGGCAAGTCGCTCACCACGCCCAACAGCGAGGACGGCGTTGTGCAGCTGAATAAATGCCCCTCGCACTTCCCCGACCCGCGCGCAGGCTTCAGCGGTTCCGGCACCCCCCGGGCTTCGTCCGGTGGCGCGTCCCAGTCCTACGGCATGGCGGACTGGTGCGCCGGTCCCAACCGGGAAGGTCGCCCGCTCGCCGAGGTAGGCACCCCCGCGAACACGATCCTGCTCGCCGAAAACTACCTGAACTTTACCCAGATGGTGTTCTACCCGGTGTCCTGGGATGAAAGCAGCAGAAGCAGCACCGCGCAAGGCTATGCGGACGGCGCGGACTGCCGCTTCGACAAGCATGTCGCCTGTACTATCGGCGGGAAAACGTACCCGTTGCGCACCGACATCATGCCGAATGTGCCGGGAACACAGGCATCGAATCTTGCGCCACGCCATAGCGACGGGTCGAACTACGCGTTCGCCGACGGCCACGCGAAATGGTTCAAGCCGACCCAGACGTACAAGGCGGACGGTTCATTTTCCATGTGGACGCTCTCGAACAAATGGTTCCGTAAACCGTAGCCCAAACCCGTGAAAACACTTCTCGAACCTACCCTCTCCCGCCGCCGCCTTCTCCAAGCGGCAGGGGCATTACTTTTCTCGCCGCCAGCCTCTCGGACTCCGCGCCGGCTCTCGCCGCACAACCCGTCCAGGCGACCGACAAACCCCAGCCGGTTTTCCGCGCGCTGCCCTACCTGCAACCTGGCCCCGGCGGTACAACCCTGCGCGACGGCGACGAATCTCTCATCCTTGCCTGGCTGACCAATCGCATTCCCGCGGCCTTCGTGGTGACGTGGGGGAAAAAAGGCGGTGCATTGAACTCCGGGCGGTCCGTCCCGGTGCGCACGGAGCGGTTCACGGTCGCGGGTGAGGATGGGAAGGCTACATACGACTATGCGGCGACTCTGACCGATCTTGCGCTTAATACCCGTTACAATTACCGCGTGACGATGAACGACGCGACGATAGTCGAAGGGTTCTTCACCACGCGCAAGCCGCGCGGACACAAAACCAAGTTCGTCGTGTTCGGAGACAACGCATTCGGCGACATCAGCGACCGCAACATCGCGTACCAGGCGTACCTGGCGGAACCGGATTTCGTGGTGAACACCGGCGACAACGTTTATGAGAACGGGCTCGTCGGGGAGTATTACCGCTTCTTCTTCCCGATCTGTAACTCCGATGTCGCCGGACCGCGTCAGGGTGCACCGCTGTTGCGTTCGGTGCCGTTTTACACAGTACTCGCCAATCACGATGTCAATGGAGACACGCCGGAAAACGTATCGTGTCTCGATTTCGACCGCGATCCGGACGCGGGTGGTTACTACACCTGCATGCATCTTCCGGGCAACGGTCCCGCCCCCCTTTCCCATCCGACTCCGATCCAGGGGAAAGAGGCGCAAACAGCGGTGTTCCGCAAATGTGCCGGGGAGCGCTACCCGCGCATGGCGAACTATTCGTTCGATTACGCCGACGCACACTTCCTATGCCTGGACTCTAACACCTACGTCGACCCGTCCGATCCGGCTTTGCAACGATGGATCGCCGACGATTTACAGAAAACTGATGCCGCCTGGAAGATCGTCGCTTATCATCACCCGGCGTTCAACGCGGGCAATAAGCACTTCAAGAGTCAGCAGATGCGGGTGCTATCTCCAATCTTCGAGAAGCACGGGGTTCATTTCGTGCTCAACGGGCATGAGCATGTGTATCAGCGAACTCGCCCCCTACGTTTCGCGCCGACCGATACGTCCCGCGCCTCCGTGGTGACTACCAGCGACCGGAAGGTTCCGGGTAATTTCGCCATAGACCGCGCATTCGATGGGATCAAAAACACCCGCGCGGACGGAATTGTTTACATCACCACCGGCGCAGGGGGTAAATACCTTTACGACCCGGAACAGAACAACACGCCGTCAACCTGGACCCGTGATATAGATGGTCATGCGGATTATGTGGTGCGGTTCGTCTCGGACCGGCACTCACTGACGGTGTTCGAGATGGATCGGGATAGTATCGTTCTACGCCAGATGGATCAGTGGGGCGGCGAGATAGACCGCTGCCGCTTCACGCATCGTTAACAGGACGCAGGGATACGGAAAGCGGAAAGAGAAACTGCTCTCATCAAATCTGCGAAGGAGCAACTAACTTTGGCTACGCTACCGACAACCACCGGCGACAATGTGTCTGGCGAAAAAATCACGTCCTACCGGGAACGCGGCTTCGTCCACATCCCCGGTATCATCACCCCAGCAGAAGCCGCGCACTTCTACGAGGTCGCGCTCGACTTCTCCCGACAACCCCGCGCAAATGTGTACGGCGGGAACATCTTCACGCAACTCGTCAACGTCTGGCAGGAATCGGACGAACTCCGCCCCCTGACTCTGCACCATAACATCGCCGCCGTCGCGACCAAACTCGCCGGGACGCCGCTCCGACTGTGGCACGACCAGATTTTGATCAAGCAACCGCACAACAACGCCGCGACGGAGTTCCATCAGGACCAGCCGTACTGGCCCCATGCGAACTGCCCCGATCCCATCTCCGCCTGGGTCGCG